>RGXB01000250.1 GCA_010029555.1 bacterium | reverse complement strand
AACGTGGTGTTCGGACCCGACAATCGTTGTTGCGTGAACGACCGTGCTGCCGAACCAGATGCGAACACGACGACGTCAGCGGACATCACCTGGCGCCGATCTTGCTGGTCGAGTAACTCTGCCGTCGTCGCATATCCGGCAACGACGTCGACGATCCATCCCTTCGGTTGGAGAAGTGCTGCAAGGTCTACGGATGGCTCCTCTGCTCCGACCACGAGCACGCGACCGGTGCCGGCGTCGAATTCATCAACCAGACACCGCGCAGTCGCCCGCGATGGTGTGAATGACACCGCACGTCCGAGGGCGGCACCAGTAGCTGAACCAACTGCAGCAAGCTTTGGGAGTCGCTGGTCGTCAGCGACCGCATCGCGTAGTGCGCGGGCGCCGTTTGCCGACGTCACGAGGATCCACTCGTACACCAGCGGGTCAACCAACGCGGTACGCAAAGCCTCCCCGCCATCACTCGGCGGACCAATCGCAATCAATGGAATGTTGGTCGCGTCTGCACCCGCGTCACGCAACACATCAAGAATCTCTGTCGACGCATCTTCAGGTCGCGTGAGCACGACGCGGATGCCGTGCAATGACGCCATCACTTGACGGCGCGAATCGCTTCGCGCGCAAGTTCGCGGGCGACATCGTGTGCGCCGGATCCGGGAGGCAACTCGCGCCTCGCAAAGAATCGACGGGCAGTCGGCTCTGGTCCGGAAGCCATGAACACCGACAGCGCTCCGTCGGCGACATATGCACCAAGTGGAGCGGTGCACCCAGCACCGATTTCGGCGAGGAACGCACGCTCGATCTCGACTGCATGTCGCGTCGAAGAATGATCGACCGCAGTGAGCAGGCGACGCGACTCATCATCGTCTTGGCGACACTCGACTGCCACGCATCCCTGACCGACCATCGGGACGAATCGTTCGAGGTCGAGGTACTGCGCAATGCGATCAGTCATGCCGAGAACCTGCAACGCCGCCGCTGCCATCACGATGGCTCCACCTGCGGGAATCTTCTCGAGGCGAGTGGTGATGTTCCCTCGTAGGTCGGTGAACTGGAGATCAGGTCGGATTGCTCCGAGTTGCGCCTGTCGTCGAACTGATCCCGTCGCCACGGTCGCTCCATGAGCGAGATCATCGATGGTGGCGCCAATCAATACGTCCCGCGCGTCGCGTCGCTCACACCACGCTCCGACGACGAGCACGCGACCGGTGCCGGCGTCGAATTCATCAGCCAGACACCGCGCGGTCGCTCGCGATGGTGTGAATGACACCG
>RGXB01000249.1 GCA_010029555.1 bacterium | reverse complement strand
CATGGCTCACATTTTCATGGACATTTTCGAAGAGACCCAGGACCTCGCCCGCAACATTCGGGCGCTCCACGTCTCGAGCGGGACTGCGCACGCACACTGCGTGCTCTGCGACCAGCCGTTCCCGTGCACGACCGCCCAGACCGCGATGTCGATCGAGGCGATCGTCCTGCCTCCGATGCGGCTGATCTCGGGCCCAAACGATGCCTGGGATCGCGAGCGGTCGGTCGTCGAGGCGCTCCAGCAGATCTCGATCGCCCTCGGTGCGATGATCGACCACCGCAGCGAGCACCACCTCGCGGTCTTCGAGCAGCTCTCGGCACTGCACGGCCTCACGGGCATCGTGCAGACGGGATTCGTGCGCAGCGGCTCGAGCACCCTCACGATCGGGTTCATCCACCCGGAGACCGCGGAAGTGATTCGCCTGTGGGCACTCGACGCCAACCTTCTCCACCACACCGTGGAAGTGACGGTCTGGCTCGACCCGACGGTGACCGCATCGACGCGACCATTCCTCGTCGACATGATGTGTTCGGCCATGCAGCCTCTGGATGCGATGTCGCTCCTCGATGGTTGGCGGGGATCCGACGTGTCGACGAGGGGCCAGGTCACCCAGACGTTGCCACTTGACGGGGAGGTCATCGCCGAGACCGTCCGCACGTTGGTCGCGGCCACGATCGAGCTCGTGGACCAGGCCGAACCCGTGTGGGCGTGGGACGACTGGGCCGACGACCCCACCGACTAGGTCACGTTTGTAACAAGTTGGTGCGTTTTTCCCACGGCGTGGAAAAAGCGGTGTGGGAGAACACGTGTTCGCCTATCATCTCTGACCCACCCGTGGGATAGAACGCCCACACATCGACCAAGGAGACCACACATGACCAGTGAAAACTCTCGGTACACCGAACGCGAACGCGCAGCGTTGAAGCGTCGCCTGCTCGCGGCCCTCGCCGACGCCGGGCTCGGTGGCTTGCTTCCACCGAACTCGGTCCTCGTCACCGAAGAAGGAGTTTCACTGAACATGGACATCAACAACGCGCGGTGGTTCACGAACCACATCGCAGACATCGCGGACGGATCGTCGGCAGGTGCAACGATCACACCGACCGACTCGACACAGCGACAACTCGCACTCGTCTTCCAGGAAGTGCACACGACCCCGACCGGTTACTCACCAGCACGCGTCGTCGCAATGGTGGCGGCATGAACGTCGACCTCGGCACCATCCCAGAGAGCGAATTGCAACTCGTCGCGGCGATGATTCGTGTCGCTACGGTCGAAGAGGACCGCGG
>RGXB01000248.1 GCA_010029555.1 bacterium | reverse complement strand
TTGAAAATTAATTAGTTATGACAACGGGTTATAACTCGAAAATTTTTGATGGACCCCATAAAAATTTTTCCGGGCGCAAAAGCCCCCCTAATCAGTAATAACTTTTACAGAACAAGGTCTCGAAAAAGGCGTTTTTTTAAATTTTAAAAGAAGACTGTGCGAAGACTTTCTTAACGCAATAAGGCTGAATGTGTTCAATTTCTCGTGAACTCCTTTCAAACCCCTCTTTCAAGCAATATAACCGATAAGCCGGCTTTTTTTTAGCTTCTGGCGCGGGGGTCGATCGTGTTTTCTCACGAGCAGGAAAATTTTCTAGATCAATTTTCCCTAAATCGTTAAGTGAGAGGACTATGATCCGTTTTCTTTTACCCACCCTTATTTTTCTCTCCTTGTTGGCCAAGGAGCCTCCGAAGCTGAAGGTGCACGATGTCTCCCATCGAATGGAGGAGATGCTACGTGCCCATGCCCAAATACATGAAGTCAACAACGAGATTCTTGAGCGTACCCTCCTACATTTTGTGGACGAGATGGATAGGACCAGAAGCTATTTTCTTGAGGAGGAGGTAACTCCTCTTATCAAATTGGATCAAAACAGCCTGACTACACTTAGGAATGCGATTCATCGCGGCGATTTTCAGTATTTTTCCCATCTTGTCCAGCTTTTTAAAAAAGCGGTTTCCCGTCACAACACCCTTCTTTTAAACCCAAAATTACAGAGCATCACCCCCAAAAAGCTGGAGGCAAAGGAGGAATCTTTTGCCCAGTCTGAGGAGGCTTTATTGGATAAGCTGGGGCAGCTTCGTGCACACACCCTTTTCATGGCGGACCAAATCGGCCCTAACATGCAAGAAAAAATCTTAGGCTGGAGCGACAAGAAGCGGCTAAAATTTGAAGAGGAATGGGTATCTCTCACTAAGGAGCTGGAAGAGCGCCTTATCTATAGCACCTTCTTGAAATCCTTTGCCCGTTCTCTCGATGCCCATACCTCCTATTTCACCCCTGACGAAGCGGCCGATTTTATGGTACACGTGCAGCAACGCCTCTACGGAATCGGGGCTATGTTACGCGATGACTTTGACGGGTTGATCATTTTGAAGCTGATTGAAGGGGGGCCTGCAGCCCGCAGCGGGAAAGTTCAAGTCGACGATAAAATTATTGCAGTAGATTCAGAACCGGTGATGGGGCTGTCTATACAGGACGCCGTCGCTTTGATCAGGGGTAAAAAGGGGACATCGGTGACCCTTACCCTTTTAAGAAAAAACGAACATTTAACAGTCCCGGTGATCCGCG
>RGXB01000247.1 GCA_010029555.1 bacterium | reverse complement strand
ATGTACAAAATGTGGAGCAAGTTTTGAGGCGACCGATCTTATAAATCCGTTGTCTAAAATGACTAGAAAACCGCTTGAGCTTAAGGAGACTGAGCACTATTTTTTCCGTTTCGACCTTTTCAAAGAGCGTCTTAAGGAGTGGCTTGAGACAAAAAATTTTAAATCCTCAACGATGAACTTTAGCAGGCAATACATAGAGGATCTTAAACCCCGTTGCATCACGCGTGATCTCGATTGGGGCGTCCCTTTGCCAATTGAGGGGACAAAAGGGAAAGTTTTGTATGTCTGGTACGATGCGCCGATTGGGTATATTAGCGCCACATACGATCTTAAACCCCAATTTGTTAATGATTATTGGCTCGATCCTAAAACACGCTACGTGCAGTTTGTGGGTAAAGATAACACCACCTTCCATTCGGTTCTTTTTCCAGCCATGCTCATGGGGCAAAACACTCCCTATAAACTTGTAGATGACCTTGTGGTGAACGAGTTTCTGAATCTTAAAGGGGAGAAGTTTAGCAAATCATCGGGCAATTCCCTAGATCTTGATGCGATGCTTAAGTGGATATCCCCTGACGGGCTCCGTTTTTACTTGAGTTTGATCGCACCCGAACATCAGGATTGCGATTTTTCTTTCGAGGATCTCGTTGTGCGTGTGAACTCCGAGCTTGTAGGTAAGCTGGGAAATTTTATCCACAGAACTTTGAGCTTCATCCAATCCCGTTTAGGGTCTGTGCCTAAGATGGGGGTAATGACGCAAGAGGATCAGGGCTTTATCGCACAGCTTCACTCTTTACTTGATGAGGGGGCAGCCCATTATGAGAACTTTTCGATAAAGAAAGCGGCCGAAACTCTCTTGGAGATGGCCCAAACTTGCAACCGATATTTCGACCAACAAAAGCCTTGGAGTTTAGTTAAAGATTTCTCCCAAAGAGAGCGTCTAGAGACTATTCTTGCCGTTTGTATTAAGGCGGTCCAAGCGCTGTTGGCTCAAATGCAACCAATACTACCCCATGCGACAAAAGAGGCTTGGGGATTTTTAGGTGTATCCGAGGTTCCGTTAAGAAACAGGGCTACCGCCTTGGAAATTCAGGAGCTTAAGGATCCTTATCCCCTATTTCAAAAATTAGAACTAGAACTTACAGAGGGTACAGTGAGCGATTCTCCCCTTCCTAGCGGTCTTGAGACTGCAAAAACGGCAACAATTCCCCATCCTGCAGAAACCCCTAACTCGATGATTGAATTTTCGGACTTTGAAAAAGTTGACCTTAGGGTGGCCGATGTTTTAGA
>RGXB01000246.1 GCA_010029555.1 bacterium | reverse complement strand
TAAATAAGAGCAGGCAAGTGGGTTCCCGATGGCAACTTCAGATCTGATGGAAAGTGGAGTTCCAATTTGGACCAACCCTGCACCACTTTTTAGGGCTGCGGTGCCACATAGCACCATTGCTCCAGACATTCCTTTGCAACCTCCAATTATCAAAGTGGTGCCAAAGGTGCCTTTGTGTGAATCGGCATCTCTGCTTGGTAGTTTTGGGAGAATGTTATTCATGGAGTGCCCTTCATGCGGGAAGCACGGTGATAGCGGGTTCAGATTTTCCGAACCCGGAAAGGAGTAGAATAAATTTGCCTTGCTTAGCAAGATTCATGTTAGAAACTATTTTTCGGGCGCATATTTTGGGTTCTTCAAATTCATCTGCGTTCACCAAAACAGGGCTTACCCCCCAGAGAAGATTCATTTTGCGAACTACGTTTGGTTCTGTGGATAATGCCAAAATAGGGGGAGCTAATCTTGTTGAAGAAACCACGGAGGCTGATTTTCCACCCCGACTTCTCACTACAACTGCGCAAACTTCGATATCTCGGGTAATGTTTGCAATTGCTTTTGCAACAGATTGCCTGAGTGGGTCATAGGAAATGAAGCTTGAGTTAAATGAGTTAGTTGCAGATTGGTAGTTTTGGAGTTGCCAGGATTCGACTTCTTTGGAAACCTTTCGCATCATTTGGACAGATTCTACGGGGTAGAGCCCCGCAGCAGTTTCGCCTGAAAGCATTAACGCATCGGTTCCTTCGAAAACTGCATTGGAAACATCAGATACCTCTGCCCTAGTTGGTCTTTGGTTTGATGTCATGGATTCGAGCATTTGTGTTGCAACAATAACCGGCTTAAAGACAGCTCGGGCTTTTCTGATTAAGTCTTTTTGGATGATTGGAACTTTTTCTGGATCCATTTCAACACCCAAATCGCCCCTTGCAACCATTATTCCATCTGCTTGCGACAAAATTTCATCAATGTTAGTTACAGCTTGCGGTTTTTCGATTTTTGCTATTACAGGAATGATTGCATTTTTAGATTGAACATAATCTTGTAAGGTTTTTACATCGGATGCGCTGCGAACAAAAGAAAGGGCAATATAATCCACATGATGATTTACAATAAAATCAACATCTTTTTTGTCTTTTTCCGTCAAAGCAGGAACAGAAAGAGCTAATCCAGGAAGATTCATCCCTTTGTTGTTTTTAAGAATGCCTCCACGAATAACTTCTGCTTTAACCTGAGTTTCAGTTTTATCGAGAACTTTAAATTCCAATAACCCATCATCCAGCAAAATGCGGGTTC
>RGXB01000245.1 GCA_010029555.1 bacterium | reverse complement strand
CGCATTTTGAAGGCGTGGTTCATGCGTTACAAAGCTCCTTTATTTATGACAGACTTATCATTAGCTGGGTTCATGATCTGCCACAACCAGAACTTGCTGCAGAAGTTGTTGATTTCTTCCATTTTTATCCCCTTAATCAGTAGCATCCGAGTGAAATTGGCCGACAGCTTTTCTTGTGAAAATTCATCGGAGAATGGCTTGAATAAGGTGAATTATAAGATCTTTTAAGACTTTATAATTGTTGTTTAAGATTGGATGATACCCAGCCCCCCGGCTGTTGGCGTTTTCACGCCTGCATCTGATCAATCTTCCCCCAGCGCAATAATCCCCGGCGAATCCGGACGGAACTAGTCCGGTGTGTCTGCCATTAACCCCCAATTTGAAAATGTTTCGTTTGCACGAAGCACCCCTTAACTTTTTCACCGACTACTTCACTTCTCTTGTTTGGCAAGCAAGTTTCAAGTCGATGACCCGGGCAATCCTTGCCCAGATTCTCAAGCCTTCGTTTTTCAGGTTTTCACCTGCCTCGTGTGATTTGTAGCTTTGGGTTCCCCAACCCGTTTGCTGCAAACCCTTCGAGCGACTTAAGTGAGCGCTGAGATACCCTGTTTGTAATAAGTGTCAATACGGTTTTGAATTACTTTCAAAGTTTTGAAAAAATTTCAAAGTGCTGTTTAAAGCCTAGAAAAAAGGCTTTTATGCTTTTCTTCTTAAATTGGTTTTAAACTGGCTGGCGGTTTGAGGTTGGGAATTGTCGAAATAAAATTTTATGCTTGTTTGAAATTATTCCCGCTTCATAATTGATTATCAGGCTTTTACCAATTGGAGATGATTCGTTGAGCATATTGGAAATTCATCAGAAAGACGGCACCGTCTGGAGCATGGAAGTTTTAGGCTCCTTGGAAATAGGCAGACAGCGCATAGGAGAACCCAACCCCATCCAGTTTATCCAAGGCACCGGTGAAAATGGACTTGATCGATTGGTTGTCGCACCGTTGGCGGAAGCCTCCTTCAGTAGAAGGCAAGTCACGTTGGAATTTATTAATCCCAAAACATTACGATTGACCAATACTTCGAAAAAGCATTGGCAACTCGATGTCGAAACCATACTCGACCCCAATCAGTCCGTTGAAAAAAACATTCCTTGCTCTTTTGCTTTGCACAACTTATTGATCAAGCTTCATTCAAATTCTCAAAATATTCCGGTAGATGAAGTCGAGATGTTTCAGTCCATCACCGACTCGGTAGGCAGCAATTCCTCCAATGCTTCCATCCTTGAGCAATCCAACA
>RGXB01000244.1 GCA_010029555.1 bacterium | reverse complement strand
ATGATGAGCGGCTTCGGTGCAGGCCTAACCTGGGGCACCGCCCTGTTCCAACTCTAACTATTAGCAATCAAAAACAAGAGACCTATGCAGCGCAGTGCATGGGCTTGGCAGTGCCCACATCGATCTCATCAACTTGGCTGCAAAGCAGTCAATAAAAAATGGGGCATGGTTAGCCCCAATAAATAACCAGAGAACAAGCAAGCTTTGCCTAGTTCTTATGAGCTTTATGGCAACCTGTGCAGGAAGTAGCCAACTTGCCAATGGCGGCATCGGCACCGGCTTTATTCATCGCTGCGATGGCAGTTTTCAAAGCAGTGGCATCATCCAAATAACCTTTGGACATGGTGGCCCAGGAAGCTGCATCGCCCTTGGGTGGTTTACTTTTGCCAAGCATGGTTGCTAAGGCAGCAAGTTCATCAGAATCATTTTTAAGAGTGGCCCAGTTGGGGGCAGGTGCTTTAAGGCCTTTTTGAATCTGTGGGAAGAGCCCACCAGCTTTGTTGGCCTTTGCCATGATTTCTTTAATGTCAACACCTTGGGCAAACAAAAGATGACTTATGGAAAGGGTGGCCAGGGTGGCGATCGAAAAGTAAGCGGTAAATTTCATGAGCTGGTTCCTCCAGGCAAACAATCGTGCTTCAAAAATAAAAGCAGGCCCCAGCATAACCTGTAGACCTGCTTTTTGTGAACGCCAATATTTTGGCTAAAGCTTACTTGTGAACATCGTGGCAAGCTTTGCAGTTAGCAGCAGCGCCAACTTTTTTGCCTGCATCTTTATCGCCAGCTACCAAAGCCTTGCTAGCAGCAACCAAAGCTTCAGAAATCAACAGTAAAAAAACAGATTGCATAGATGGGAGTTTTTTAAGGGCCCATCATGCCTCCCGCAGTTACCATTCTGGGGGTGTGAACACCTGTTTTGCAGACGGGAGTGTGAAATTCATGAGGGAAAATATCTCGCTTCAGGTATGGAAAAATCTGGGCACCCGGTCTGGGGGCGAGGTAGTTGATTCCAGCCAGTATTAAAATAAATCGGTACTGTAAAAACTCGACAATCGTTAACAAATAGATAGTAATTGCTGTATTCTTTGCCTTAAAAAACATGAAATTTCAGCAGGGTAGGTATCTCCTTTGATCAAAGTCAAATTTTCATTTATTTCTTAACTATTATTATTGACATGGATTTGTTCTGGCATTATTTAAGATTGAAGTGGAATAGGGATATTATGCCTTGTTTTGCTCCTGCCAGGCTTCGATTTACTCATGTTTTTGCGAAAACTCGGTGTTTTCTCGT
>RGXB01000243.1 GCA_010029555.1 bacterium | reverse complement strand
ATCGGCTATGAGTGATTCTAGTAGCGGGTCTTTATCATCAACTATGTCTACTTATTATTCAGCATCAACTACGAGTTCAGTAAGTATATCTAAGTCACCGTCTATAAGTTCATCAAATTCCAAATTTTCGGGTTGGTAGATCTTCCCTTCAAGTTTTTGGATCAGGCTTGAGCGATCTGTATTCAGTGGATCTAACCCAGTCGCTTTTAAAAATCTTGTCTGGTAGCTTCCCCTTTCGATTTCCCCAGAGATTCCTAAAAATTGGATGAGTTCTAACACCTCTTGAATCAGAGATTCGAGAGGAAGATCGGTCCTGTACCACTCAAGCATTGTGAAAAAGGGGCTATGGAGCCGGCCGATTTCATTATCTCTATAGACGTGGCAAAGCTGGAAGATATCCCCAGAGCCTGAGGCTAAAAGCCTCTTCATGAGGTATTCGCAGGAGGAGGTCAAGTAGCGTTTCTGGAGCTTAGTCTCGACCGACATGATCTCAATATTCGCATCATTTGGGGGGAAAGAGAGGAGCACTGGAGTATCGACCTCCAAAACCCCCTTCAGGGAAAAAAACGAGCGGATATTTTGGAGAAAATCGGCCCGTTTTTTCACAATCTCTTTTGAGGAGATTTTAGTTAGCCCTTGAGACATACTCTCCGGTGCGCGTATCTATTTTTACAGTCTCATCCTGGTCGATGAAGATAGGGACTTGCACAATAGCTCCTGTCTCTAATTTAGCCTCTTTGGTAATTCTGCCCCCCGTGGCTGTATCGCCGCGGACCGCATCATGGGTCTCAGAGATTTTAAGGTTCATGAAAGTAGGGGGTTGAATTGTCAGGGCATTACCTTCGTAAAAGACAACTTCATAAACGATGTCCTCTTTGAGCCATTGCTGGTCATCTCCAATAATTTCTAGAGGGATGGAGACCTGGTCAAAGGTTTCATCATCCATAAATTCGGCGCTATCGGTGTCTTTATAGGTGAAGCGCATGGAGCGCTCCTCCACGTCCGCAATCTTGATTTTTTCATCGGATTTGAAGGTAACCTCAATCACTTTACCGTTGCGTAAATTTTTGATGCGTACTCGATTAAAAGCCTGACCCTTTCCCGGTTTGACAAATTGGTTAGAGATCACGTTGAAGGGGTTCCCCTCATACTCAACCTTTGTTCCGGCCTTTAGATCGTTCATGCCGATATCGCTCATGGATGGACCTTTCTTTTTTTAGTTTTTCTCCATAAGAGGGTAACACAATAGAGCTAAATTTACCACGGAAACTCATTTTGAAAAAAAAATCTAAAAAAGGG
>RGXB01000242.1 GCA_010029555.1 bacterium | reverse complement strand
GGCAAAGAAAAGGATTGAACGTTGGCGGAACTAAAGAAGCGCTATTTATTATCGCTACAAATGTAGTAACAAAAGAAATTTATACGGGTCAAGGACACGCCCATCCTGGTTTGTTTCAAAAAGTGCGCAGGGCTAAAACCGTAAAAATCCAAGCCTATAACCTTCTGGGTGAAAAGGTCGAAGTGGTTGCTTCCGACCTCGCCTCCAGAGCCTGGCAGCATGAAATCGATCACCTTAATGGTGTCCTTTTTGTTGACAAGCTTGGTATCATCGGCAAGCTTGCTTCCCGTGGCGCTCTAAAAGAACTTGAAGAAGAATTCAAGTTAGCCCAACAGCGCGGAGAAATTCCTCCATCCATGGTGCCCTTGCGCTCAACCAGGGTTGGATTGATATAAACAAATTCATGTTCTTTTTTATCAGGATCACCGGACACATTCATCACCAGCAATTGAAAAGGAAGCGCAACTTGAGTTGCAGCAAGGCCCAGTCCCTTGGCTTCATACATGAGATCAAACATTTCACCAATCTGAAGTTTGATCTTCTTGTCGATTGAAGAAATCGGCTTGGCCTGAAAACGCAAAGCAGGGTGTGGGTAGTGAACAATTTTCATCGTATCAAGCCTTGAAAAAACACTGGATATCCTAAGTCATTATAAGGCGAAACGAAGAAAAACCTAATAATCAGGAAGTTTCTTGGGAAGATTCATCGATTTTATCAAATTTGGAGAGGGCATCGTAGGATGCATATTTATAAACTTCGCTGATGGTTGGGTAGTTGTAGCAGGTATCGATAAAAACATCTACGCCACCATCCATCACCATGACTGTAAGTCCGATATGAACAATTTCGGTTGCCCCTTCACCAATGACATGAACCCCAAGAAGTTTTTTACTTTCCCGATGAAAAAGTAATTTAAGAAATCCCTCGGTATCACCAATGATCTGACCCCTTGCATTATTGGCATAACTAGCCTTGCCTACAACATAAGGGATTTTAGATTCGTTAAGCTGGTCTTCCGAGTGCCCCGCTGAAGAGCATTCTGGGATGGTGTATAAGCCGCTGGGAAGAAGGGAAGGAAAGTGGACGGATTGCTTAAGGCCAAAAGCATGGTAAACAGCAATACGGCCCTGAGCCATGGCAGTGGAGGCTAGCGAGGGATTACCAATAACATCGCCAGCGGCATAAATATGTGGTTGATTGGTTTGAAAATGTTCGTTAACCAAAATGTGCCCACGCGAATTGGTTGTAATGCCAACATTTTCAAGACCAATGGAACCGGTTTGCCCAGATCTTCCCGAGGAAACCAAAACCGCATGAGT
>RGXB01000241.1 GCA_010029555.1 bacterium | reverse complement strand
CTATCACAGTCTCTCCGTCAACAAAACGCTTAGCAACCCCATGCTTAACCCCTTGTTTGTAGGGGATCTCTTCGTATTTGCAGCCGTTTTGAAACTTTGTGATCACACCATCGAGAAGACCGTTATGGTAGTATTCTACAATCAGGGGTTCGCCTGTGTAGGCAAATTCCTGACGCTTACCCTCTAAATCCCCATTTTCAAACGAGGCGATCAGTTTAGGTGTCCCATTTGCATGGAATTCCTCCACATAAACGGTCTCGGTGTTGCGGACAACCTCTTTTGAAAGGAGGTCTCCGTAGATGTTGCGAACCGTTTTTTGCCCGGAACCCTCGTCGATTTTGGACTCTACCTCATTTTGAGGGTTATAGTACTCGGCAGACATTAAAATAGAACCTAAGTAGTCCTCTTGAGAACGGGGGCTACCCGAGTGGTACCATGTGGTCACTTTTGTCTCTGTTGGAGAGGAGAAAATCTCTTCCATGCTGGGGACGCCCCGAACGGAGTAGGTAACACGTCGTTTCAATTCACCTTTAGTATAGACTTCAAGCTGGTTCAGCGTTTGGCTGTGTGGGTAGGTAACAGTCCTTGGACCATGGAGTCTTCCCTCTTCAAAGGTTTCTGCTATGGTCACCCCATTTTTCAAAGTGGTAACCACTTGTCCCGGATAGTCATGCCCTTTCCAATCTTCGTAAGATACATCATAGCCATACTTGTGAATGTAACGTTGAGCAATTGCGTTAGTTTTATCATCATCAGACCCACTGCCGCAAGAAGCGAGAAGTGCAAGAGATAATAGACTCAAAGTAACACGCTGGTTCATGAAAAACCTCATCATAATAGTTAGTTTGAAGAATGCTTGAAAGTCTTTATTTTCTTCAAGAGTTGATTTCATGCTCTAGTTTATGAAGAAACTCGTGCATCGATTTATCAACCTCCTCTTGCGTCAGCGAGCGGTCGAATGAGCGGTAAATCCAGTGCATAGTTACGTTGTGTGTGTTTCCATCTGGATCGGGATCATAGATCCCTTTTAGGGAGTATTCTTGCAGTAATTTCGGTCTATGTTGCTGAATTAAAGTCTCGATAAAACCATATGTGATAGATTTAAGGAGCACAAAAGTGGTATCGCGCTCAATCGACGGATAGGAGGTGATCGGGCTGATGTGGAACGTTTTTGGGGTAATGTGCATCAATGCGTCCAAAGAAAGTTCCCCAAAATAGACTTTGCGCTTGATGCCGAAATCTTTGAGTAGCTGAGGATGTATCTCGCCAATTACGCCCATCTGTTGACCCCTTACCTCTAAAAAAGCTTGGCGATGGGGG
>RGXB01000025.1 GCA_010029555.1 bacterium | reverse complement strand
AATTAAGGATTTTAGCCACTTCCTTAAGATTCTCAAGTTGAAGAACATTTATTACGTTCATTAAAGTCCAAACGCCGGGGAGGTATTCCAAAGATAGATAGTACAGCTTTTTTGGTTTTTCTTTTTGGTACGTCTTTTGGGTAGCCGCTTGGCGTACTAACACCTCTTCCCGAGCTGCAATTGCAATCACCTCGGCCTTTTCCCGAATACTAAGCTCCTCAAATGGTTGTCCAAATTCTATTAGGGCAACCTGCCTTATATGTTGGACGTTGCTGGCGATTGTTTCTTTTGAAGGGCTCATTCTTCCCTATTAAAGGATTTGGGGATTTTTAACCAATTCTTTTGGTAAAACAAGCTATAAGTGTAAAAAAAATTATAATCCGAACTGTTGTGCTATAAGATGGAAAATAAGAAAAATCCCCATGGATAAAAAGGCGCTAGACGGTACTGTAATGAGCCAGGAAAAGCCGATATCCTTGATCATCGAGAGGTTTAAAGCGGCAAGACCTCTAGCAAAACCGACCCCTAAAACAGCCCCAACAAGGCAATGGGTTGTAGAGATAGGCAGCCCTAATTTTGAGGCAACTAGAATTGTGGCTGCGGCTCCAAATTCGGCACAAAAACCCCTTGTCGGGGTGAGCTCTGTAATTTTTTTTCCGATGGTTTCTATAACGCGCCAGCCAAAAGTAGCCAGCCCAATCACAATACCGAATCCGCCAAAAACAAGAAGCCAGAAAGGGATTGGTGTTGGACTAGAGATGGATTCAGGGGTGTAGAGAATTTTAAAGATTGCGGCAACCGGACCCACAGCGTTTGCAACATCATTTGCTCCATGACCAAAGGCTACACAGCATGCAGAAAGAATTTGTAAAAAGCTCACGAGTTTTTCCACCACGTTGAAATCGTGCGTGAGTGGGCTTCGTATATTCGATTTTTTTCTCACTTCCCTCGTGAGCATTTTAGTTTTATCCACAAGTTTCTGGACTTCGGGACTTTCGAA
The DNA here is from genome assembly GCA_010029555.1 of bacterium. Lineage (GTDB taxonomy): Bacteria > Chlamydiota > Chlamydiia > Chlamydiales > RGXB01 > RGXB01. The sequence goes on along the minus strand of RGXB01000025.1, from coordinate 11,979 downwards.
TTCTGAAGCAAAAAGCTGTGCAAGTTTGAGATTTTTTAACGCCTCTTGCAAGCTTTCGAGTTTTTGTTGATGCACCGATTGCTCCTCAAAATCATCTGAAGAGGAGGGGCGCCAAAATCTCAATCCTATGAAAGATAGAACTCCTAAAAAGCTGGAGATAAGAAAAGCATAAAGGTAGGAGTTGTCCCCTTCAAATCGGCCCATCAGAATAGTGGTGAAAAAAGTGAAAGTCACAATAAAAACAAAAAATGGGAAGAGGCGTTTTGTTGCTAAAATCGGGTGTCGGGCAAAAAGGATGTATTTTTGTACGATTTTGAAGAAGAAAAAAGCCGTGATGGCGCTTATCAATGGGGAGATAATCCAACTTGAGGCGATGGCGCCGATAATTCCCCAGTTAACCGCATCCAATCCCCCTGCTACAAGGCCGAATCCCACAATTGCCCCAACAATAGCATGGGTGGTAGAGATAGGCCAGCCCTTTAAGTTGGCCCCTTGTAAACAGATTGAAGTAGCTAACAGAGCACTTAACATCCCCACAACAATCGTGTTGGGGTCAGTAATAAAGTCGGTGGAGTCGATTAACCCCCCCTGGATGGTTTTAGAAACATGAGAGCCAAAAAAAGCGGCTCCAAAAAACTCAAAAATAGCGGCAACAAAAATCGCTTTTTTCATAGACAAAGAGCCCGATCCCACGGAGGTTCCGATCGCGTTTGCAACATCGTTTGCACCGATGTTCCAGAGCATGTAAAAACCAACTATAAGGACAAAAGCTACAAAGGCAATTTCTAAAGGCATTAATTTTTATCTAGGGTTAAAAGAATTTTCAATGCGAGCCCTTCGCAAACGTGAGCAATTTGGCCAAGGGTCTCTATAAATTTATTTGTCTGGTAAAAAAGGGTAAAATTTTTGTCGTGAGCACTTAATGCATAGAGCTCTTTCATCAAACGCTGTCGTAGAAGATCTGACTCGTACTCCTTATGCGCTGTGATTTCCACCATGTTGCGTACCCGTTCAAACTCGGGTCCCCCAAAACTCGCTTCCAGAAGATCGGTAAGCTCTAAAACAACCTTTTTTGTGTCGAGAAACACGTCTAGACATTTTTGATTGTAATCTATGAATAGAGGTTTTAGGGTTTCAAAAAACTCGAGCTCTCTGTACGATAGGACGTTTCCGGCCTCTAACGCTTTGTTGGCAATCATATCCTGGAGAATCACTAATTCCAAAACGTCCTCTTTTCGAATGATAGGAAAAAAGGCTCTAGTTATACTGTTACGTATTTCCAGCTTAAGTGAATCTGCGTTAAATTCGATCTTGGAGAGCTCCGAAACGATCGGACCTATATCATGGTATTTTCCATTAAGTGTGCAGTCGATAGCTTCTTGCAATTTCTCCATACTCGACGAGACAATTTGCATGTGCGCCATTAAGAGTTTAAATGGGTTGCTACCAAAAATCTTAGAAAATTTGAGCATAGGGATTATCCTAAAAAGATCCGCTTGTAGATCATTTTTAGAGGATAAAAGAGTTAAGAGATAATCGCAAGTGTTTCAGACTCCAGCAATTCTTTGAATTGACCGGGTTGTAAAGATCCTAGCTGTAGATTTCCAATGCGCACACGTTTGAGTTCAACGATCTCGAGGCCGGCCTTTTGAAAAAGGACGCGAATTTCCCTCTTACGCCCCTCTTTGAGAATCACTTTTGTAGTCCCTTTGCGGATTTTAATTACCGATTTAGGGCGCACATAAGAGCCCTCCACAAATCCCCCTTTGGAGAGCTGGACTAAATGTTCATGGCTGATTTCTTGGACAGTTTTTACAATATACTCCTTTTCGACACCCGACTTAGGGCTAGAGACGCTATTGGCAAACGCACCATCATTTGTGACAAGAATAAGGCCTTCGCTATCTTTATCGAGCCTTCCGATTGTGAAAAGCCTCCCTTGTGTTGCAGGGAAAAGATCGGTCACAAGCTTTTCTTGCTTAAAACGCCTTTCGGAGCAGACAAAACCTCTAGGCTTATTGAGAGCATAGTAAAGGGTTTGTTTACGCGATTTAATGAGCTGTTTGTCAACCAGGACCTTATCCTTGGGATCGACGCGAAAAAACGGCTCTTTTTGGATCATTCCGTTCACTTCAACTAGGCCGTTGAAGATCAGCTCTTCGGCTTTACGACGAGAGGTGGGGTAAAAACGGGCTACAAAGGTATTGAGACGCTGTGTCATGGGTTTTAGTCCTAAAAGGCTTTGCTAAGGGATCTATTTTATAGTAGATCAACCTAAAGTTGCAACAAAATCGCCTTCCGTCTAACGATTAAAGGTAAGAGAATAAATTAGAGTGGGTTAACGCCCCCTTTTTTTATTAAAATGGGAAAAGGGTAAAGGATCCTGGGAGGTAGGTTTGTCAAAATTAATTTTAATTCGTCACGCGGAGTCTTTGTGGAACAAAGAAAACCGTTTTACAGGAGATATTGACGTTGGTTTAAGTCTTACAGGGGTTTTTCAAGCCTTGAGTGTAGCCGATTCGATACCCCCCTTTTCGGTTGTCTATACCTCAACTCTTTTTCGCTGCAAGATGACAGCAGCCCTCCTTTTGGCGATGTCAAAAAAGCTTTTTAGCTTTTCCGCCCACCAAACTGAGGGGATCGATATACGCATAATTCAGGATAAAAGAATCGATGAGCGGGATTATGGGGAGCTAAAGGGGAAAAATAAGCAAGAGACGCAACAAAAATATGGTAAAGAACAGTTTTTAAAGTGGCGACGAGGATACAAAGATCGTCCCCCCGCAGGAGAGTCCTTATTTGATGTAGAGATACGTGTCAAAGATTTTTTAGACAAAACTCTAAAGCCTAAACTCGCTGAAAATGAGAGTGTTTTGATTGTTGCGCACGGCAATTCCCTAAGGGCCCTTGTGAAAATTTTAGACCATATTAGCGATGAAGACGTAGTTCATTTAGAAATTCCTTTGATGCAACCAAGGATTTACGAGATGAAAAATGGGGCGTTTGTTAAAATTTAAGCATCATGATGCATCTTGATCGCTTTGAAGCTATCCATTTAAGAACCCCCTGGGCGCCTAAAAATTTAATTGATAGGGCGAAATTAGCCCTTGAGACCCTTTTCAAGAGGGGTAAAGAGAAGCTTGACCCCTTCAAGTTCGAGGTATTCTCATCGGAAGAGGAGGCTTTTATGCAGCTTATTCTTTCCCTTATCCATGAAAAAGCGCTCGCCGAGGGGAAAAACCATCTTCTCGTTTTAGACACTCTTCGCTCTCCGTTCAAAGCAATACTTGCAAAATTTGCCCCCTTGGGGATCCAAGTTGACCAGATACCATTAACCCCTTTGGGAACGGTCGATCTTGAGGAGTTGAAAAACAGTTTCTATCCTACAACTATGGGTTTTCTTTTTGAGCCATTTGATCTGATGACGGGTGTGGAGCAACCGGTTGAGGAGATTCTTTTAGCCTGTGAAAATCATTGTCCTGTTTTTCTGCTTACGAAAGCTCTATTTGGCCTACAAAATTTCTCAGAAAAAATCGAAGCGATACAATGCGACAATGCTCTATTTGTCCCTAGAACCTATCCCTTATCTGGTTCAAAAGAGCCAGACAGAATTTTTGCTGCAGCTACAGAGATTCAGGAGTGCTTTGCCAGACGGGTGGAAGAGGGGATGCAACTCCTTTATCTGCGCAGATTTTTTGAAAGAGCAATAGAGTCTATGGGGGGGGAGATTTTTTTCAAGACTGCAAAGCGCGAGCCGGGGACTATTGTCTTTGGTTTTTCGGGGATTCATGGAGAGCTTTTATCTTACTGGCTATGCCAGCGTGGGATTTTCACCTCAATAGGGGGAGGGCAAAGGCCCTCTTTGCATCGACATCTCTCTTCAATCGGATTTGAGGACAGCCAAGCATACACAGCGGTTCATGTAAGTTTCTCCCCCGACTTGGAGGAGAATACCCTGCAAGAGGTTCTCATCACGATTGAAGAGTGTCTAAGATTAACCAAACGTTCCGCTGAGAGGGTCTAAGATGGAAATTTTTTCCTGGAATCGTTACACAAAAAAAATGCAAGACTTTCTTAAAAGGCCCCTATCAGTCGGTACTTTCGGACAACAACCTGACGGGATGATTTGCCTTAAGGCAGAGGCGGGAGCAAAAGAGGAGGGGAACTGGTTTCACATCCAAATCGTGGTGGATACCGCAGATGGTGTGATAGCAGATGTGAAGTATCTTTTTTTTGGCCCCACGATATTACTGGTTAGTCTGGAGTCTTTGAGCCGTTTTATAGTCCGAAAAAATATTAAGCAGGCAAAAAAAATAACCCCTGAGATTCTAGACCGATTTTTGCGACAGGAGGAATCCAAACCAGCTCTGGATGAGAAGCAGATCCCTTACCTACTATTTGTAATAGAGGGCTTTTTGGAGGCCCTTTCACAGGCTCCAGAAATCGATATACAGGAGTACACCACCCCGTTGGATGGGATGAAGGGGGATAGATGCGAAACTTTGGCTCAGGATTGGGATGAGCTTTCGGATCCAAAAAGAATGGAGATTTTGGAAAATGTGTTCGAAGAGCATATTCGCCCCTTTTTAGCCATAGATGAGGGCGGCGTACAGATTTTGGGAATTGAAAATCAGACTCAAGTGAAAATAGCCTACTCAGGAAACTGCACCTCTTGTTTCTCCTCGATCGGAGGTACATTGCAAGGGATACAAAATGTTTTAAACCAAAGAATCCATCCCAAACTAACGGTAGTACCCGATTTAGAAAATCTCCATCTAGGCCACTAAAGACCTAGTTTTTAAAAAAACGTTCCACTTTGTTCCACTCGTTTGCAAATGGGGAGAAGCCCTGGTTTAGAAACGTGGGGATCTGCTCAAAAATCAGGGTATCAAGGTGTCTAAAAAACTTTTCGGTATCTACCCTAAGTGCACTAAATTCTTCTGGCGCGCTTTGGGTATTTAAACCATAGCTTAAAATGAGTCGGTCTCCTGTTTGGTGACAAAGAAAACCGGCACATTTTTTCCCTTCAAAATAGAGGTCATTGGGCTCTTTAAAAAGAACTTTTTTCCCCTCGTGGCGGATCGTCAGATAGAGGCAAAGGGCAAGAAAATTTGCCGCTTCGGGGTAAACACGGGGCGGAATTTTCACGACGTAGGTGACGAAGAGATTCCCTTCAAGGCTTATCCATGTGCGATCGTTTTGGCCTCTTCCTTTTGTTTGACTGTAAGCACGGAGGCAGGTGAGCGAAGCTGGATCAAACAGGTTGGCGTGAAGTTTTGCGTACTCATGCGTGGAGTCGATGGTTTCGAAAAAAAGGAGTTTACGATTTAATGTCATAAGGGAATATAGTACGCAATCTAAAGGGAACTTCTCAAGTGCGATTTGTCAAGTTTATCAAACAGCTCGACTTCAAGATGATCATGGTCATTTTCATTTTGATGTGTTTGAGCCTTACTGTAATCAGCTCCAGCACTATTCAGCAGGAAAATTCCCCAGGATTTTTCTCCTCTGCAGTGATTGCCCAACTAAGAAGTTATGCGGTTGGCTGGGCTGCTTACTTTTTCTTGGCCTGGTGTGACTACAGAAATATCAAAAAGTCGGCTCCCATTTATTATACTGTGATCTTGATCCTCCTTTTAGGCCTTTTTTTTACCAATCCAATCCAAAATGTCCATAGGTGGTTTCGCTTCCCTTTTCTCCCGTTTGCGCTTCAACCTAGTGAATTTGCCAAAGTGGTTTTGATGATCATGCTTGCATGGTATTTCGAAGATAAGTACCACACTAGCAAAAAGCTTTCTGTAGGATTAAAAGCGCTTGGAATTGTCTTTGTCCCATTCGTTTTTGTCTTAAAACAGCCAGATCTGGGTACTGCATTGATTCTCCTTCCTCTTTGCTATACCGCTTTTCTTTTTGCTCAAGGGCATAAAGGGATTATCCGTTGGATGACTATTGGGGGATTGGTGTCTGTAGTCTTTGTGGTATCGATTTTTACAGGGTATATCCCCTTTGAGAAAGTCAAAGGTCCACTATCTCACGTTTTAAAGGAATATCAAATAGAAAGGCTTAATCCTCAGACCTACCACCAAAAAGCGGGACAAACAGCAATCGCTTTGGGAGGTTTTGGGGGGAGTGGTTTCGGAAAAAGCCAGTTTACAGGTCAAGAGTGGCTCCCTTTTGCACACACAGACTCGATCTTCCCAGCATTCACAGAGGAGTTCGGGTTGATTGGGGCTGGCTTTTTATTTGCACTCTTTTTCAGTTTGATTTATTTGAGTTTAAAAATAGCCGAAGAGGCACAAGATCGATTTGGAAAACTTTACGCGGCTTGTACAGCAACATACATAGCGGTACATGTAATTGTGAACATTTCGATGATGGCAGGAAGTTTACCCATAACAGGCGTTCCGTTGATTTTGATGACCTATGGTGGTTCGTCTGTTGTGGCAACGATGATGTGTCTTGGGCTTTTACAAAGTATAACAGTAAGAAGGTTTAGGTTTTGATGAACGATCTATTTATTTTTACCCCCGGATTTTGGATTGGAGAAGGGATGATGGAATTGACAAATGTGGCGGAAAAAATCCCTTTTATTGTGAAATGGATGGTCCCCTCTTTCAAACCTGAGGACCCTTATCTGGAATTAATCCAGCAGATTCAGATAAAAGGGCATAGCGAAGTGATGACAAATAACTTCACTTTTAAAGATTTTGAAAAACATCGGTTTAGCATTATCTTGGAAAGTGATAACATCGGCCAAGTGATGGGTCCCGGCCAGATAAAATCGGATTGGATAGGTTGGGAATTTAAAGAAAATCTCATCGGATTTGATGGCTATGAATATTATCAACATCAAGGAGATGGGCATTACATCATGGAAGCAGAATACAGCACGAGCGACGATCTTAGAACGGTGATGCGAGGTAAACTTTGGAAGCACACAAAAGCGGGTATTCAAGGAAAATGAACACAAAATGGAAAATTTTTGCGGTATCTATGGCTTTTTTAGTCTGTACTGGATGTAACGGGCCGCAAGATATGACACGGGAAAATTTTTACAGCGTTCAACTCCAAACCCCAAAATCCCAATTAGAAAAAAAATATGGCAAACCGCTTTACAAATACCACGATGAGCAGGGTTATGAGGTGTATGAGTACGTGGAGCGAGTCTACGTAGGGAATGCAATCATCGAGCAGAATTACTACTACTTCTTCATAAAAGAGGGGGTTGTAAAGAAAAAAGGGCAGAAGGTTCAAACTCCTCCCCCCTGGTCAGAGCCCTACAACGCCGACCCGATTCTCGACTTTTAAACATAAGCCCCCTCAAAAAAAGGGGGTTTTTTTTAAGCAAAAAAAAACCTTCACCCAGTGAGTGAAGGTTAATATCCCTAGAGAACAAGAAACTTTAAACAGTTACTGTTGAAATTTCTACACCGGATGCGATCACCAATTTTTTGAGTCTATCGGCTGTTTGTGGAGCAACGATAATGTCAATGAGTCTGGAATGTGTTCTGGACTCGTATTGGTCACGTGATTTACGGTCAACGTGTGGGGAGCGCAACACTGTGAAACGCTCGATTCTCGTCGGTAGTGGGAATGGTCCCGCTACGACAGCTCCTGTAGACTTTGCAGCTTCTACAATCTCTTTAGCAGTTCTATCGATCACTCTAGAGTCATAGGCTTTGAGTCGGATGCGGAGCTTCTTAGATGATTTTGTTGATGTTGAAGACATGGCAACTCTTAGCTCTTTTTAATAAGTTCTTCTTTAAACTTCTGTGGAAGTTCGTCATAGTGCGATGGCTCCATCACGTAGCTCGCACGACCAGAAGTGGCCGAACGGAGGGCGGTGGAGTATCCGAACATCTCGGAAAGGGGCACATGAGCTTCTACACGAAGTCCTGATTTAGTATGTTCTTGTCCTAAAACCTGTCCACGACGACGGTTGAGGTCTCCGATTACATCACCGACGTAATCTTCAGGTGTCGAAACCGCAACTTTCATGATAGGTTCAAGGATAATAGGATCACAAACTCTGGCACAGTCTTTGGCACACATAGATCCTGCGATACGGAAAGCCATCTCGCTAGAATCGACGTCATGGTAAGATCCAAAAACGATAGCCACTTTGGTGTCGACAAGAGGATAGCCCGCAAGAACACCTGTGTTAAGTCCGTCCTCGATCCCTTTGATAACTGCCGGGATGTATTCACGTGGAATGACACCACCCACAATCTTGCTAACGACTTCGTTTCCTTTGCCGCGCTCGTTGGGCTCCATCTCGATGACAACATGGCCGTATTGACCGCGTCCACCGGACTGCTTAACGTATTTTGTCTCCATTTTTCCAGCTTTACGGACAGCTTCACGATAAGCAACCTGTGGTTTACCTACGTTGGCTTCGACCTTAAATTCACGGAACATACGGTCTGTAATGATCTCCAAGTGGAGCTCACCCATACCTGCAATAATTGTTTGTCCAGTCTCCTCGTTAGTGTAAACGCGGAAAGTGGGGTCCTCTTCGGACAATGAGCTCAATGCAACCGCAAGCTTTTCGCGATCACCTTTAGATTTTGGCTCAATAGCCATGGAGATAACGGGTTCTGGGAACTCCATTTTCTCGAGGATGATTGGATAATCTTCTTCAGTAAGTGTATCACCTGTAGAGGAGTTTTTCAGTCCGATAACACCAACGATGTCTCCGGTTCCTGCCTCTTCGATGTCCTCGCGCTGGTTCGCATGCATACGAACGATACGGGAGATACGCTCTTTTTTCCCTTTTGTTGTGTTCGCAAGGGTCATCCCTTTCTTGAGCACACCTGAATAGATGCGCACGAAGGTCAAACGGCCAACGAAGGGATCGGTCATCACTTTGAAAGCAAGACCAGTAAATTTTTCACTGTCATCAGGAACAACAGTCATAGGCTCGTCGTTTTTGACGTTGTAAGCCTTCATGTTTCCGCGGTCTAGCGGAGAGGGCATGTAACGTGTAACGGCATCAAGAAGCTGTTGTACACCTTTGTTTTTGAAGGCAGTACCACAGAAAACCGGATTGAGTTTGTTTTTTACGACTGCCATGCGTAACTTAGCATGGATATCTTCTTCAGAAACGCTGTCCGGATCTTCGACGACCTTCATCATGAAGTCTTCGTCTTCTTCATCGATAGTGGCAAGTTCCTCGAGAAGCTCTTTTCTCAATTTTTTCGCTTCGCTTAAGAGCTCGCTAGGAATTTCGATGGTGTCGTAGTCAGCACCCATGGTTTCGTCGTTGAAGACGTACCCTTTCATGCTGATAAGATCACACATCCCTTTGAAATCACCTTCGGCCCCAATAGGAAGCTGAGCAGCAAAAGCGTTGGCACCCAACTTGTCGCGCATCGACTGGATCGCACCGAAATAGTCTGAACCGACTCGGTCCATTTTATTTACGAAAGCGATACGGGGTACTCCATAACGGTCAGCTTGGTTCCAAACAGTTTCTGATTGTGGTTCAACACCGTCAACGGCACTGAATACAGCAACAGCACCATCAAGAACGCGCAATGAGCGCTCCACTTCCACTGTAAAGTCTACGTGGCCGGGGGTATCGATAATGTTGATTTTGTGTCCTTTCCAGAATACGGTAACTGCAGCAGAAGTGATCGTGATACCACGCTCTCTTTCTTGCTCCATCCAATCGGTTGTTGCAGCTCCTTCATGAACCTCACCGATCTTGTGAACCATACCGCAATAGAAGAGAATACGTTCAGTACAGGTGGTTTTACCGGCATCGATGTGAGCCATGATCCCGATATTTCTGAGCTTAGCTAGGTCTTGTTTTGCCGCTTGCGACATGCTGTATTTAATCCTTAAATCTTTTGCTAAAATGAAGAACCCACTAGGGAAGTAGTGGGTGTTTTATCTGGCTTACCAACGGAAGTGGGCAAAAGCTTTGTTCGCTTCGGCCATTCTGTGGGTATCTTCTTTTTTCTTAACGCTTGCACCGGTGTGGTTATGGCAGTCAGTCAACTCGTTTGCAAGTTTAATGTGCATGGGTTGACCAGACTTCTTTCTGGAATGGGTGATAATCCAGCGAAGTGCAAGGGATAAGCGACGAGCTGGTGTAGTCTCGATAGGCACTTGATAGTTGGCACCGCCTACACGTCGAGATTTAACCTCGAGAAGTGGGGATGTATTTTCAATAGCTTTATCGAAGCTCTCTTTAGTGTCGGCGCTTCCGATTTTGTTCGCAAAGAGTTCCAATGCATCGTAAACTATGGTTTTTGCAACAGTTTTTTTGCCACGCTCCATGACAAGATTGATGAGCTTAGCAATAACTTCTGATCCATATTTTTCGTCAGCTTTGATCTCACGCTTTGCAGCTTGGTGTCTTCTTGACATGAATTCCTCTAGTGATCCTGACTATTTACCGCTCTTCGATCCATACTTAGATCGCGATTTCTTTCTGTTTTTTACCCCTTGAGTGTCCAAGTTACCGCGAACGATGTGGTAGCGAACACCGGGAAGGTCTTTAACCCTACCACCGCGCACGAGAACGATACTGTGCTCTTGGAGGTTGTGGCCTTCACCTGGGATGTAAGAGATAACCTCTTTTTTAGTTGAAAGTCGAACTTTTGCGACTTTTCTCAAAGCGGAGTTTGGCTTTTTTGGCGTCTGTGTATAGACTTTTGTGCAAACTCCACGCTTTTGTGGACAAGCTTCGAGGGCTGGACTTTTAGATCGTTTTTCTTTGGGCACTCGTGGCTTGCGAATCAACTGGTTGATAGTTGGCATAGTTGCCAGACTCCTTTTATGTCGAATTGAGAACACTATACCGTCCAAATGAATAAATGCCAAATAGAAAATTCGTGTGAAAAAAAGCTTTAACGCGTATCAGGAAAATATGGTCTTTATAAAAAGTGTTTTTTTCTTATCGCTGTTCACTATCAACGACATACCTGAGGGTGTTAAGGAATTATTTTCCTATCATTATGATCGCAATGATTTTGATGCGGAAATGGCTAAAAGGTCTTTAGATCTTTTTGTGGAGAGTTTTGATGTGGATCACTCCTATTTCTTATGGAGTGAAGTCAAGCCTATGTTAAGCCCCTCTGGGAAGTGGATCGATTTTACAAAAAAATCTTTTACAAACCGTTCTTTTGAAGCCTTTATAGAGATACAAAAATATTTCGAACAGGCGATTGAGAGAAGGATTGCCTTTGAAAACGAAATGATCCGTGATCTTTTGGAGAAACCGTTTAAAGAGGTGCAAAAAATCGCAGCTTACGGGTTTGAGCCCTACCCGGCGAATTTCGCTCAACTTAAGACTAAGATTAAGTCAGAGGCGGCCCTTTTTGCGACGCGGGAAACCCTTAACGGGAGGTATGACTATGAAAATGTTAAGAAAAAAATTTACACCTACTTTCAAAAAAAACAAAGAGAAAAAGAGCTGGAGTATATGCAGCGTGGCCCCTCTATGGAGGAGCACTATTTTTCCATTCACGTCCTTAAAGCGATAGCTGCATCGATGGATGCCCATACCCGGTTTTTTAGCCCTGATGAGAAGCGGGAGATGAAGCAAGCCCTTTCTAAGGATTATAGTGGTATCGGGGTAGTTCTACGTGATTCTATGGATGGGCTGATTATTCAGCGTGTTGTGGAAAACTCTCCGGCTGCCAATGCAGGTGTGCGTGCCAAGGATATTATTCTCAAGATTGACGGCCAAGACATAACAAATCTTTATTTCAGGGAGGCCATTGAGCTACTTAGCGGTCGCAACTTTACAAAAGTGCGACTCGAGATCCAAAGAGGTGAGCAAATATTTGAGGTGAGCTTGACTCGCGCCCCGATTTTGTCTCCCGAATCTCAGGCCCGCACCACCCTTTTCCCTTTTGGGACGGGTACTATAGCCGCTATCCGCCTTGACGGTTTTTTTGACAATGATCAGGGGAATTCTGCAGCTCAGCAACTCGAGTCGGCGATAGCTTCGATCCAATAGCGCGCAAC
>RGXB01000240.1 GCA_010029555.1 bacterium | reverse complement strand
TGTAATGCTTGTGCAACAATTGTTGCATCTGCACTCAATGGAAAACCTGCACCAGCCTCAAAACAAGTTGTACCCGGTATTGAAATCCTCAAAAGAGAAAACTTTGCAAGGCTTAAAGGTAAAAAAGTCGGATTGGTCACCAACCATTCAGGAAGAGATAATTCAGGCACCAGCACCATCGATCTTCTTAAAGATGCCCCGGAAGTGAAGTTGATGGCTTTGTTCAGCCCAGGCGCGGTTGATAATAGAATTGCTGATTCAAAGGATGAAAAAACCGGCCTTCCCCTATACAGCCTTCAAGGAGGAAAACAAAAACCAAACTCCGCCCAATTAGAGGCAATCGATACTATTGTCTACGATATTCAAGATGCTGGTTGTTGTTTTCATACTTCAATCACCGCGCTGGGTTTGATGATGGATGCAGCTTCCGAAAAAGGTATGAAGGTATTGGTGTTAGACAGGCCCAACCCCATCGGGGGCAAATATTTTTACGGCCCGATGCCCGATGCAGGCAAGGAATCTTCAGGCACTTTCCACAGCCTGCCCACCAGACACGGACTAACCATTGGTGAAATTGCAAAGTTATTCCTGTTAGAAAGAAAAATGAGCGATGGCACGCCTCTGGGGTGCAAGCTCGAAGTTGTCGCAATGGAAAACTGGAACCGTTCAGATCTTTTCGATGCCAGCGGGCTTGAGTGGCTCTATCCATCACCCTACCTCCGCACACTTGCAGCAACACTCCTTTACCCAGGCATCGGACTTTTGGAAATCACGAACATCAGCGTTGGTAGAGGCACCGAGCGACCCTTCGAATGGTTTGGCGCACCCTGGATGAACAACCTTCAGCTTGCTCTTTTATTGAACCAGCAAAACCTTCCGGGTATTCGCTTTGTTCCTTTCAAGCAAACCCCCATTTCAAACCTTCATGCAAATAAATCCTGCAACGGGTTGCAACTATTCATAGATGATTGGAAGACTTTTGAACCGGTGAAAACAGGCATTGCTATTGCCTGGGCACTAAGAAAAATCCATCCCGATGACTGGCAAATCGAAAAGCTTGACAGCCTGCTCCTAAATAAAGCCACCATGGAAGGGTTGATCAAGGGTAGACACTATTCAGAAATCGAAAAGCTTTGGCGTGCAGACCTCGCTGCTTATGAACTTCGCAGGAAAAAAATTCTCCTTTACCCAGAGTCATTCTAATAGGTCATGAACCCTTTTTAGCAAGTACCACAAATCGCTTCTGATCCATGAAATCCCGTGTAATCGAAAATGTATCCACCTGCTTCCAGGGAAATGTGATTTTACCCACATCGATCA
>RGXB01000239.1 GCA_010029555.1 bacterium | reverse complement strand
GAAAAAAATTCTATCGTTTTTCTCTTTGCTCATTTTAGCTGCGAGCATGAGCGCGCAGACTATTCCAAATGGCGACTTTGAAAACTGGACCGCCGGTTCTCCTGACTCGTGGGCCACCTACAACAACTTAGCTGCTCTCATGGGAATTACTCCCGCTCCTGTTACGCAGGAGTCTCCAGCTCCAAGTGGAAACTACTACTTAAAAGCGGTTTCTCGTATTAGCCCAATAACAGGTAATCTACCCGGAATAGCCCTTCTCGGAAATGCAGATGCAGTGGCCGGTACAGGAAGTGTTGGAATTCCTTTTGGTGCGAAAATGGTTCGCATTAATAAAGCAGGCACCGAACCTGTACGGGTTGAAAAAGTGGAATGTTCGCATCCTGCGTTCAAATGCACTTGGGCGCAAGGCCCAGGCGATGATGCAACCATCAGATTACTTTTGGATGAAAAGAAACTTCAACAAGGCGAAACCATTGCAGAGCTTCGGGTTCATTTAAAAGGGAATCAAACTCAAAGCGTGCTCATCCCCGTTAACATCCAATTAAAGTAAATAATTGTTAAAACTCCTACTCTGATAACCGATGCTTGAAAACTGGTTTTTCAACCATGATGCTTTTCACTTGCAACAAGGTATTTGACAAAATTCATTGGTAAAGCGAGGAAAAATATGGGGATTATCCTCCTGAAGGTATCTTCTTCCAAGATTGTTTGGTCTCTAATGTCGTTATAATCGGCCCTCCATTTTGAAAAAATTTCAATTTTAATTAAAGTTTACCCCGCTTGTATGCCGGGCATAGTGCACATTATTTCTGAATGCAAGGTGGCCATTGGGGTTGACCATGCAAACCTATCTGAACTCATATGCAAAAAAATACTATGGAAACATTCTGGTCGTTCATTGTTTCGTTCTGGGTGGATGGCGTTGGCATAGGCCAGGCACCCCCTGCAATTTTAGGCAGGCACCAATTTGAACGGGTCAACCGTATGTTGCATGGAACCTTGATTGATTACACAAACAACCATGGAAAAGATCGCCGTGTTTACTCTGCTGCTTTGGGGCAGAAGCGGGATATGTATGTTTACCTTCCCCCCGGATACGACCCCGGCAAGAAGTATCCCTTTGCAATATTTTTGCACGGGGCGGCCCAGGATGAAGAATTTTTCTTTCAAGCTCAGGTGGATCAGTATGATCAGGCCATCAAAGATGGGAGGTTGGACCCGGTTATTATTGTGGCCCCTGATGGCAGCATGAATGGCAAGGCGAGCTTAACCAAGCCTGCAACCTTTTGGGCGAACTCCCGTGCAGGGAACTTTGAAGAT
>RGXB01000238.1 GCA_010029555.1 bacterium | reverse complement strand
CACTCAATCCCTCATGCCATTTTTTAAAGGTCGTTCTTCATCAATTCCTGCAAAAAATAACATAGACGAATTAATTTCCATTCTTTTAAAAGGCAACCCAGAAGAAAAGCTCAATGCTAAAAAAGATTTAATATGCATGGGGGACTATGTTATCTCTGCGCTTAAAAAGGCTTCTGCTGAAGTTCTTGACTCCACATCTGAGAAAAACATCAAGGACTGCATCGAACTGCTCGAGGGGAAAAGCGCTGAATATCTGATTTCTTCTGCTATCAAAGTCATTACATCTGAGGGCCAAGGAAAAATTGAAACCGCTGAGGTTTTGTTTGATTATCTCCCATTCGCTGCGGAGGATAATTTACGAACCGAGTGCGAAACTGCTTTAAAATCTTTGTTTTTAAATTCTGTAATTGCAAGACCCCTCTTCGAACAAAGACTAGCCGACCCAAATCCTTACAAAAGAGCGGTTGCTGCAGAAATTCTTGTAAGAAAAGGAACACCCAAACAGGTTTCAATGGCAAAAAATCTTCTGGATGACCCTTCCTCTTTGGTTCGTACAAGACTCGTTATCGCCTATCTAGATCAAAAGGACCGAATCGCTTTGCCTGCCGCCCTTAAACTCTTGGCTTCCGATTCCAAGGATGTTTCCTCCACGATTGAAACAGCACTTACCACCTTGGCAGGCGAATGGACTATCCAAGGGCCGAAAAATGATGATCCAATTTCAAGAGGCATAAATCAAGCGGCTTGGGCTGGCTGGTGGAAATCAATCAATGAACAAGATCTGCTTGCCCTATTGCGAGAAGCAACTGCGCCTTTGGCTAGGATTACAGAGTCTGATAAGATTTTCAAAGGAAACAACATCGATTTAATCAAAAACCATATCAATACTCGAGAATTTAAAAACAATCCAGCGCTGCAAGCTTTTCTTTTAAACCGCGCAGTTTTCGACATGAATATTGCAAAATTAATTGAGCCAGATATCAATGCGATCAAACTTCAAATACAGTCAAACCAGATTACGCCTGCACTTGTCAGGCTAATTACTTTGGTTCGGCCAGGAAATGCAATTGAAACCATACTGGAATACAT
The DNA here is from genome assembly GCA_010029555.1 of bacterium. Taxonomy (GTDB): domain Bacteria; phylum Chlamydiota; class Chlamydiia; order Chlamydiales; family RGXB01; genus RGXB01. The sequence goes on along the minus strand of RGXB01000238.1, from coordinate 231 downwards.
CCCATCTTGTCATGAAGAGAATATACAAGAGCTTTTAGCGGAATTTCTGGCACTTTACCTGGTTGATCAAAACACCATTCCTCCGGCCCTGATAACAGCATCAACCTCGATTATCGAAGAAACGAGAACTTTTGCAGGAAGAGTTTTAGCCCAATCATCAAATGCAGAAGCGCAGAAGATATGTGCCACCTTGCTTTCAGATTCATCGATAAAAGTACAGTTTGAGGTCGC
>RGXB01000237.1 GCA_010029555.1 bacterium | reverse complement strand
AACCCACCTCTAATCCATCTTCATGATTGGCCAACAGCCATAGCCCCTGTCTTGTTTAATGAGGTAAAAAGGGACCTTAAGCGCCCCGCTTTTCTCCTTACTGTACATAACCTTAGTTACCAGGGAATCACCCCCTATGAAGCGTTACAAGATGCGGGTCTATTTTCCCCGGCTGCTTGCAAACAACTTGAAGATCTTTATATCCCTTATCGATTCAATCTCCTACTGGGGGGATTAAGAACCTCTGATCACATTACCACTGTGTCCCCTACCTACGCCAAGGAGATCGAAACGGTCGAGCTCGGCAGAGGACTCCATGAGATCTTCCTAAAAAGGTCCAAACAATTCACTGGCATTCTAAATGGCCTCGACCCGGTAGAAATTGAGCGATATATCGAGATATCTGACGAGGTAAAAAACCGCAATCTAGCCAAAATTTTAGATCTCAAAGCCGAGGTGAAAAAAAAACTTACCTCAGAGTTAGGGGTGGATCCCAAAGCCCCTTTTTGGGTTATCTCTGTGACCCGACTTGTGGAGCAGAAAGCACCCCACTTAATCTACGAGGCAGCAAAACAGGTTTTGTCCAAGGGGGGGGTGTTTATCCTTGTTGGTTTGGACGGAGATCACCATGTACAAAAACTGTTTAAAGATCTTGAAGAGGAGTGGCAGCATACAAATAGGGTACGGATTGTGCTTGGGTATAACCCCAAACTTGCAGAGCAACTTTTCGCTGCGGCAGACTTCACTATAATCCCGTCCCATTTTGAGCCCTGCGGGCTTACTCAGCTCTATAGCCTTTACTTTGCCACGATCCCTATTGTTCGCAAAACCGGCGGCCTTAGCGATACCGTGTTTGACCTAAATGATGCTAAACCCTCTAACCCGGTCAACGGGTACACATTCCTTGACGCAGATATTGAAGGGGTCACATGGATTGTAGGGAGAGCCTTGCAAGAGTTTGGGACTCAAAGTTACAAAGAGCGCCAAAAAAACGCCTGCAAAGTGGACATTTCTTGGAAGAATTCGGCGAAGGCCTACTTAGAAGTGTATGAAAAAATAGCCTCTTTTAAAAGCTGAGCTCTAGTTTACGACTCCTCACGAGCTGAAGATTGAAAACTTTTTTTGATTACCTCTTTACAGTGTACACCATACTCTATCAAAGAAAAGAGGGAGATTGAGGCGGTGAAACAAAAGACCCACAGGGAAATCTGTTGCAGAGTCTTTAAATCGATCAGCTTTAAGGAGAAAAAAAGGAGCCCCACAAGGGTCGATCCCAAGGCAAAAAATTGCACGATAGTTTTGGCTTTCCCTGTCCATCTTG
>RGXB01000236.1 GCA_010029555.1 bacterium | reverse complement strand
AAGTATTTTGTATTAAAAGAAATTCTGTGCCCATAAATAATCTCGATTTGGCTTTTTGCTTTTTCAGAAAATTCAATAATCCCCTTTTCAGAGATATTAGGACAGTGGCGTATTTTAACATGTGTTAGGGATAGATCAAGAAGGCTGATGAGATCGCCGTCTGTGAAATCTTCCGCCTCAAGAGAAAAAAATACAAGCGGAAGTTTTTGAAGAAAATAAACATAAGAGACATCCCATTTTTTTAGCCCGATGAGTTCAAGTTCACTTAAGGGTTTATTTTGAAGGAATAAAAGACCACAAAGGTCGATCTTGCTGGCGTCTCTCAAAGAAAGCGATTGGAGATGTCTGTTATTGTCTAATAGCGCAAGATGTGCATTTTCAACTGGTAAATCTATAAAAAGGTCTCTGAGCTCTTTTTTTTGTAACACAGAGAACAAACGACTAGGGTCCACATGAATAGTCGTGAAACTAAGCTCGTTTAAGGGGTTTTTTTTAATCAAATCTAATAGGGTTTTTTCCTCAATATCGATCCCGCACAGATGGAGAATTTCTAGTGAGTCGAGATTTTGTAGTTGCTGGAAGCAGGAATCAATCCCATAGACGTTCTCCAAAACAAGCTTTTTTAGTCGGTTATTTTTGATCAAAGCAAGAAATACATCGGGATCTAAAAGGGAATCTTTAATTTTCAAGCTTACAAGGCTCGATAGTTTTTTACTAAAAAGGCAGGGGGAAAAAGTTAGCTAGATTTCCCATCCATTCCAGATCTTTAGGTTGAGGGTGTTTTTTAAGAGTTTCAAGCAATTCCGATTCCCTTTGATGAGCAAGAAGAGAAAGCTTTTCCCCTTTGCAAGGCGCCCATAATTTCAAAGAGTTCATTCTATCTATTATCAGAAATCCTTGCGTTAATTTTTCTTTCAGGGATTGAAAAGCGCTTGGTGTCACTAACTCCAATGGGTTTTGCTCCAACGGATCGTCTTCTATGTGAAACACCTCATCAGGGGTGATTTTATAGGGCCATTCTCTAAGAGCAATATCTGTGGAAAATCCCAAGTTTCCCAAGATTTGAAACCGTTGTTCCTCTTTTCTTGAAAGCGGATAGCCTAAACTGTGATGCACTACCGGTTTTTTTAAAAGATCAATAACCGTGGGGAAAATATCGATTTGAGAGGCGATAAACGAGTGCTTTTGCGGTTCAAGATCCCCTATTTTCAGAAAAACGCAGGGGACATGCACGTTTTCTTGGTAGCTTTCATCCGAATTTGGAGATTTTCGTGCTCTCCCATAGGTTGCCCATGATCTCCTAAGAGAATAAAAAGGGTAT
>RGXB01000235.1 GCA_010029555.1 bacterium | reverse complement strand
GCGGTCGACTCGATGCGCTCAGGCCGCACGCGGTACGCAGCCGGCCAGGGAGAGCAGGCTGCACTCGAGGCGATTGCGGCGCACCTCGCGCGACGATCCGGCACGACGGTGTCGACGGAGGAAGTGCTGTACACCGCAGGAACGCAGAACGGACTATGCACGTGCCTCATGACGCTCGTCCACCCCGGCGATGAAGTCCTCGTTCCCGATCCCTACTACGCGACCTACGAAGGACTCGTCGCGGCGAGTGGTGCAACGTTCGTCCCGGTTGCGACCACTCCGGAGGATCGCTTCCACGTCACTGCCGAAGCAATCGAACGTCGCATCACGCCGAACAGTCGCGTGCGTGCGATCTCACCACGCCATGAACAAGGTGCTGGCTTCATGGCAGACGGCTGGTCGATCGTGACCGGACGACCAGGTGTCTGCGTCTTGATCAGCGGACCAGGCGTCACCAATGCCCTCACTCCAATCGCGCAGGCGTACCACGACTCGCGACCGATGCTCGTGCTCGCCTCCACCACGCCGACCGAAGCACTCGGCGCACACGTCGGACCACTGCACGATCTTCCCGACCAGGCAGCACTCGTACGCAGCGTGTGCGCATTCAGCGAGACGGTCACCGACCCTGACCAGCTGCCCGAGTTGATCGAACGCGCGTGGAACGTGTTCACGTCCTCACGTCCACGACCGGTTCACCTCGCGATCCCCATGGACGTCCTCGAGGCCGAGTGTGAGCAGTTCGCCAGGGTCAAGATCCCGACCCAGGTGCCGGCACCCACGAGTGAGGATCTGGCGCGTGCGGCGGAGATCCTGAACGCCTCCCAATCGCTCGTGATCATCGCCGGCGGCGGGGCCAAGGACGCAGGCGATGCACTCGTTGCCCTTGCCGAAACCCTCGACGCACCGGTTGTCCTCACCGGAAACGCCAAGGGCGTCGTCGCGTCTCGACATCCACTCTGTTCGGAAAACACGCTCGTCTTCGGTCGCATCCAACGCGAGATCGAGTCAGCCGATGCGGTCCTGGTCGTCGGATCGGAACTTTCCGACACCGATCTCTACAACAACGGACGAGCCCTTGCCTTCACCGGATCCGTCGTGCGAATCGACATCGATGAGGAGCAAATCACGCGCCGTGTCACCCCGAGCGTGAGCCTCGTCGGCGACGCACGCACGACACTCAATGCACTGCGTGCACTCGTCACGCCCGGCGCGCCCCGCAATGGAGCCACACGTGCGCAGACCTGGCGCGAGCACTCGCGCAACAAGACCTCGAAGGACTTTGCGCCGTGGCTCGAGGCGATCGAGAGAGCACTCCCCG
>RGXB01000234.1 GCA_010029555.1 bacterium | reverse complement strand
AAGTTTATGTGTGCGGTACATATTTAAACACAGGCTCCTTAATTTTTTCTTAGTGTCATCCAAAATAGAACTATTTTTGAACAGCTAAATAAATCTTGATGATCCATATTACCCTGTTTTTTTTTATGCGTAAAGGGGTGGCGGATGATTTGTTACACGATCGATAATAGCGGGGTTCAAGAAAAAATTAAAGAAGGGATCTAAGGGTTAATTCGGCTAATTTTAAAAAATGGGGGATCTTTTTTTTGTCTTCATGGAGCTTTCTTAAAATTTCCATGAAGGGGAAAGGGATCCATTGCTCTCCTGCATGCTGGGAGAGGTAATAACCAAGGGTGTGATCCCCTTTTTCGGGGTGTTCGTTGATCTCGGTAATCAAGGCATTTAGCGAGGAGCTTGGGAAAGTTGCATTCTCCACAGATTTTACTACGTCGCTCCAGGATTTTGACAACTTTTCACAGTATCTCCAATCGGCGCTTAAATCCTGATCTTGGAGCTCGGAAAAAATCGCAATAAATTGCTTTAATGCATCAATCACTTTTTGGGGAGTTCTTAGCGATTCGGTTGATCGGATCGATTCTAAAAGGGTGGAGGAGGATAGATAGGTGAGGACTAAAAGGGCAAAGCCTCCGGCCGGTAGCTGAAGTTCTTCGTCTTTTTGCGTTTTCTCCCGGTTTACCGGCTCAACACGTATTTCCCCGTGGAGGTGGTGATATCCGCGAATCGATTGTCCATAAGAGTTCATAGCCTTTCTATACACTTTTTAAAAATAGAACGAAAAATTTTTTTTAAGCCACTCCAATTGAGTAGGATGTAACCGGTCAAAAATTTCCCTTTTAAGGAAAAAAACTTTTTCGTAAGAAATCAATTTGATATACTTAACCAGAAAATATGGCGGTTATCGTTTGAAAAATTTCCAGTGGCTTAGCTATTTCCAGTTCCTCACAGAGAGAGGTGCCCAGGGAGCTCAGTCACGCCTTTACCAATATTGGCGAATGAGAATCTTTAGCTCAATATACTTGGGTTACGCTTTTTTTTATTTAACCCGAAAGAGCTTCAATTTCGCGATGCCAGCCATGATTGAGGATCTTGGGATCTCTAAAACAGAGTTAGGCTTTCTTGGATCGGTCCTCTACGTAACCTACGGAGCAAGCAAGTTTTTGAGCGGGATTATGGGAGATCGTTCCAACCCCCGCTATTTTATGTCGATAGGCCTTATTCTCACAGGTGTTTTTAACATCCTATTTGGCCTCTCCTCAAGTATTCTTTTTTTCGCCCTTTTTTGGGGTTTAAATGGCTGGTTTCAGGGGTGGGGATGGCCTCCGATAGCTCGGCTTTTAACGCACTGGTAT
>RGXB01000233.1 GCA_010029555.1 bacterium | reverse complement strand
TTTTTTTCCTATTTTTCCTTTTTTCACCTTGTGCAGGGTCTATAAAATCCAGAATACCGACTGAGGTAGACAACCTCAAAATTTTTTGCAGATCCCCCGAAATTTATGTAGTGGAAAATTTTGTTGACGGCACCCTTTGTGATCATCTTATTCGTTTAGCTCTACCTCATCTCAAACAATCTAGAGTTGTGGATATAACAGGAAAATCACACGGAGTGACCGATTCTGGTCGCACAAGTAGCGATATGTATTTTCACCCGATGCTGCAAGATAAAAAAATCGATTATCTCGAAAAAAAAATCGCTCAACTTACCTGTCTTCCACAAAAAAATGGCGAATGGCTCCAAGTATTACGCTATAAACGTTCTCAGGAGTACCGCCCCCATTACGATTTTTTCGATCCGCAAACAGTAGGTGGTATCGAGACCCTCAAACGGGGAGGGCAACGTATAGCTACGTGCATTTTGTATCTAAAAGAACCCCTACTTGGCGGGGAGACCATCTTTCCCCTCTTAGGGGTAACTATCACCCCGAAAAAAGGCGCCTTACTTGTTTTCTACAACCTCGATGAAAATGGTCAGGTGTTCTACGAAACACTTCACGGGGGCGCGCCCGTTATAGAGGGGGAAAAATGGATTGCTACCCGATGGATACGTCAAAAAACTTTTCTCTAGTAGTATAAAGATATTGAAAAGACAAAAAAGCTCTGGTATACATTTCAACGTGTTTAAAGAGTTTGTTTGACTTATGATTGCTAAAAGTTTTTCGTCTCGATTTGCTGGTGCATTATCTCTTTTAGTTCTTTTTATGCCTTGTTTTGCAGATCCGCAACAAGTAGTCATTGTTAGTTACGCAGAATCAGATGCTAATGGCTATCTTACTAGTGTAGGCACCTGTAGCGGTATAGCTCGTGCAAATTATTTTCCCGGCTATCTAACCTCCACCTCACCTCTAAACATTTATGGACCCCCAGTTGCCCTGTTTGGTGCCCGCCAAACAGCAAACAGTCCTGGGCCGAACGTCATTCAGTCTCTCATCCCCTCCTCAAGAGCTTTTCGTGTCCCTCTCCATCTAGGATATGATAGCGGATCCCCGGCAGATTTAGCAGATGAGGTTTTATCGAATGAACTCTATAGTGGCAAGACGGTTTTTATCGTCTGGGACTTTAATGATATCCCCTCCTTAATCAATGCTTTTGGGTACAGCTCCCCTGCAAAACCCAACCCGATTGCTTACAATCGAACCTACGTTTTACAATTCCCGATTAACTCTCCTTTCCCACTCACCTTATGCCAAAGTTTAAACCCCATTTGCGATTCAGGGTGTACAGCTCCACCTCCACCGACACCT
>RGXB01000232.1 GCA_010029555.1 bacterium | reverse complement strand
ATCACAATCCATGGTAATGAGAATATCTGCATTATGCGATAAGGAGTATTCAAAGGCGGAAATCAGCGCTGCGCCATACCCTTTATTTTTTTCGTGGGTGATACGCTCGATGCCAGGTTCCTGATCTAATTTATTGGAGGTGCCATCCGTTGAGCCATCATCTATTACTAGAATTCGATTGGCGTACTTGCGTACTTCTTCCAACACAGAATGAACATGGTTGGCTTCATTGAAAACAGGAATAGCTACAATAGTGTTCAAGACGTTGACTCCAAATTGGATGTACCGGCAATCCATACTAGTATTTCGCCACATCCATGCAATTATTTTATGGTAGCAGAGAGAGGGAAGTCAAAAGGGTTGTCGGAATAAGTTAAAGCAAAGTTGCAATAAGCCCTAATATTTTGAATAAAACGTAACCTCACACAGGTTATACTATGTATAACTTAAGTTGAATTAAGCAATGAAACCTGATCAAAGTTTTAAAGAAAACGAGCATTTCCCTTGGTTTGACCCAATGGGAGCCTCTGGAAAGTTTCGCCCGCTGCTATGGTTCTTGCTATTTCTTTTGGTAATTTCTCTCCAGGGTTCGCGCTTTATTTTTTCTCTACCGGGAAATTTAAACTCCGGAAGTGATTTTTTCCAGGACTGGGCTTCTGCCAAAGATTGGCTGGATGGCCGCCCATTATATGGCCCACTTTCCGATTCTCTAAATCGCTTCCTTGATATCCAGGCAGACAACAAAAATATTACCATGGATGTTCATGTCAATGCCCACCCCCCTTTCTCTCTTTTTATCTCATTACCCTTTGCATTTCTCCCCTATGTCCACGCCATGCTTTTATGGAATCTGGTCATGCTTGGTATTTTTGTTTGCTCTACCGTGTTCGTTTTTAAATCAATGAACCTACCCTGGCATTGGTGGAGTCTATTCCCTGCTTGCACACTTTTTCTTTTATGTGGCCCCCTGCAAAGCCAAATCAATCAAGGGCAATGGAACTTCATGCTTCTTGCATTACTCCTTGCAACCTATTTCTTCGATCTAAAAAATAAACCCTGGCTTTCAGGTATCAGCCTGGGTTTAGCTACTGCGATCAAACTTACCCCGGTGTTTCTAATCCTCTGGTTTGTACTGGATCGCAAATGGAAAAGCTTCCTTGCTTTTATTCTCTCTTTTGTTGTTTGCAATCTGCTTTCAATCCTGGTTTTTGGATTACCCGATATGAAGGATTACCTATTTCGGGTATTGCCTTTGGTCAGGGACTTTGAAGGCTCGCTGGGAAATATCTCCTGGAATGGTTTCATGGGCAAACTATTCTTCCCCGAACACCCCGAACTTTTACCGCCCTT
>RGXB01000231.1 GCA_010029555.1 bacterium | reverse complement strand
AGTCATCATAGGGCGTGCTATCCGCAAATTATAACATCTTTTAAAGAAAAAAGGGAACCGCTCGTTTTTGAAATTTTTTTTGTTTTTTTAGTCCGTTAGGGAGATATCTGCACCAAGTGAGCGCAAAGGGGAAAGGAGATCTCCGTATCCCCTTTGTAAATAATGGATGTTATGCAGAGTAGAAAGCCCTTCTGCAGAAAGAGAGGCGATCACGTAGGCGAATCCAGCACGGAGATCGGGAATCAAAATATCTTTTCCTGATAGGGGAGTAGGCCCAAGAATGTAGGCACTATGAGAAAAATTTTGGTTTTTGAATCTACAGGCAAGGTCTCCAGCGCAATCACAAGAGAGCGAAATATTAGCCCCCATCTCGTTAAGAGTTTTTGTGTAGCCGAACCGCTGTTCGTACACGGTTTCGTGTACCTTGTGTTCCCCTTTTGTCTGAGTCAATAGCGTGACAAGAGGTTGCTGCATGTCGGTCAGAAAATTCGGATAGGGGCCAGTTTCCACCTGAATCGAACCCTGCAGAGGAGAGGAAAAACGGAATACGATCCCATCATTTTGGATCAAAAACGGGGCTTTGATCTGCTGCAAAATACTTAACAAATTTCCCAGGTGTTCTTGACGAGCCCCTTTGACAAAAATTTCTCCTTGAGTGGCGTAGGCAAGCATCGCGTAGGAGGCTGCAAATGCGCGGTCGGATACTAAGTGGTGTTCTGCACCTCTGTAGATCCCTCTTTGGACTCGAATTGTTCTATCATCAATAAAAGAGATGATCACCCCTATTTTTTGTACGAAATGGATCAGATCCAAAAATTCGGGTTCTACACTAATATTGTGGATATATGTCACCCCCCGGGCCCAGGAGGCTGCCAATAGAGCGTTTTCACTTGCGCCAAGCGAAGGATATTCTAAACGAATAATACCCCCTATAAGCCCTTTGGGAGCAGAGGCGATGTAGAGATGGTTGTGTTCGTTTTTTTGTATTTTTAAATCCACGCCTAGCGTTTTAAGAGCCTCGAAGTGAAAATTCACAGGGCGTGCACCGATTTGACAGCCCCCTACAGAGGGGATTTTGACCGGTTCTGTCGTCCGTCCGATGAGGGCACCCAGAAGAAGAATAGGGATCCTGTTTGCACCGCTAAACCGGTTGGCAACTGTTGTTGAGGTGATGTGTGGGGTATGAATCGAGATGGTGTGAGCCTGTTTATCCCAGGTGATCCTGCTTCCTAAAGAGGCGAGCATATCAAGAGTAATTTCCACCTCTTGAATTTGCGGGACATTCGTGATGGTGCAAACCTGATCTGTCAAAAGAGAGGCAACCAAACATTTTGTAACACATGCACTTTC
>RGXB01000024.1 GCA_010029555.1 bacterium | reverse complement strand
TCCAGTATTTCCAGTTGGTCCAGTATTTCCAGTTGGTCCAGTATTACCTGTACATCCAGCACACCCTGTATCACCAGTATGTGAGCAATCCTGATAGCCAAAATCAGGAGGCGGGATAAACGGTATTTCGTCTGGGGAGAGGTGTTTTGGTAACTGAACTAGACCCTTTTCCCTTTACTAGCTCCCCTTACCGCCTCACCTAGAGGTGAATTTTAGCCCCTTCGTCAGAATCATGTTTCTAGGGAGGGGGTTAAGGATTCGGCAAAAACGATCATCGATACACCTCTTATGTGGTTGCTATAAACCTATACTAATGATCCTTATTGCAAATAAATCTAAAAACTAGCTAATCGTAATTTAACAATTGAGGCTAATTTTGCAACATCAAGGCACCCCTTTAGTAGAACAATTTCTCGATTTTATGCTCTCTTTATCGAAAGCAAAAAATCCCTCTATCCAAGAATTTGTGGTGGAATTTGATAAACTCTTTCTAGCGTTTTCACAGGTACGTAGCCAGTTGAAGAATCTCCCCTCACAGTCTCACAGTTCAATGAGAGCTTTTCAGAGTGAAACTCTTTCAAGGTTCTTAACAATCACTGGACTTGACATCACCAATATTGAATCCCAAGAGAAATATTTTGCCTCTATACAAACGATCGTGAACGTCAATATTCCTCTGGAAATACCTCTTCAGGATGCATTTCGTATTGCAGAAAAAAAACTTCAGCTGTGCCTTAACGAGGTGCATCAACTTCTCAATGAGAAAAAAGATGAAGAGGCTAAAGAACTTTTACGGTTGATGATTGTATTAGCACCGGACTACCCCCACCTCTGGATTCTCCAAGGAATGCTGCAAATGAAAGAGCATCTCTGGGAAGAAGCTGCAAAATCTCTTCTTTTTGGGGTCACTCTATCCCCTTACTCACTATACGGGTTAATCCCTTTGCTAGAGGTTATCCTGACATACGATAAAACAACTCACGCTGAGCTATTAAAATGGTTCAACAATCGTAAACATCGCCTCGTAATTGATAGCGATACCCCTCCACTTTATAAAAAGGTGGTAGTTGAGGGGGAGTTCCCAAAAAAGGAAGAAATCTTACAATCCCTGCCGAAAGGGCTAGGAAATAGATATAGCTACCAGATCCAAAAGCAGGAGTTTAAAGACTTGGCTCATGAGGGATTTCCTAAAAACCTTCTTGCAACCATTCAGGAGAGTTTCGTTGATAACTTCGAAACGATTTCTCGTGATACTGTTGATCCTACATTTAGATTTTTTCTAAAAATTATCCAAAAATCCCCAAGCGAAATTGATAGAACCGTCTCGAAACAAAATCTTTACCTTCATAGCTTAACACTCACCTCAAGAGGTTTTTTTCTAGGATTAAAAATTGTGGAACAGGGTCTCTTTTCCAGAGTAAAAAACACACCGTTTACAAAAGATGTTCTCAGTGGATCGCTAATTTTGTCTTTCCTTTTTACACTGCTCATTTTAATAAAACAGGAAAAAAACCTCCTTATTGATGGTAAAGACCCCTTTAGGGAGATCCTATTTTTTATGGTAAATTCTCTCCCACTAATCTCCCAAACAAGGTCCCTACCCTTGATAGACGCCCTCATTATCGATATTATTGAAAGGATATAATCAACCCCTAATCACCAATTTATTTGCCTAGGTAATCTCTAGATTTATAGAGAAATACCCACTGTTTATTTTATAATTCGGTTGCTAAAATTTCTAAACTAATGCAACCTGTTAGCAAAACATGGTTAAGAGGATTTTAATATTTACTAATTAACATATGTTTTTTATACAGGATCGTTGACCTTTTGGTTTGTTAAGAATACCGCACCCTCTGCCCAGAAAATATTCTTTCAAAGGGATTTTAAGCCACTAGCTATGATCAATAAAATGAAATGTAAACTCGTTAAATGATACACCTATGACTACTATTGCACCACTGAACTCGAACCAAAGTTCTTTTTCCTCTTGCACTCCGTGCAGTTTTTTTAAGAATACCCAACAAAAATTTTCTCAAATTTTTGAACGCGTACAAAATAAAGCGGAAAGTATTCGTAGCGATTTTAGAGAGCTTGATGTATTGGAGCGTATTTCAGATAGATACCCCTCATCTTTAGTTCTGATCACAGACCTTCTGGCTTTTCATATCCTCAAACGTCAAAACTCTATTATTTGCAGGGCTCTGTCTCTACCGTTCCTTGTAAACGCTTCAAATGTGTCTCTTAAAGAACTAGATAAAAAAGAGATTTTGGCACTCAAAAATCTCTCATCCAATAAAAAGCTCTTTTTCAGCGTATTAGGAAATCTTGGATTAGTAAAAATTTGGAGCAAATCCCCTCTTTTGGCTATTATCAGCCACCTCTCTTTGAGTGTTCTGTGGAAACTGCTAGAAAAAAAAGGGGGTCAGAAAATTTCTGAAGCCGCATCAGAAACCCCGCTTCAAGACTCTGTTGGTCTAGGCTCTGAATCTACCAGAGTAGCAAACGAGCTAGCTGCCCAAAACTTGGAATCCATGAAGGATAATGAAACATCATTAGCCAATCAAACAAGCCTTCTACCGATATCTCAAGCTTCGTTAGCATCTTCTGCTGATCAATCATACAGCCAACCTTTAGCTTCTGATAACTCAAGAGCTGGATCTGAAGAAGAGAATCAAGAAGGGGTACTTGAGAATGGCTTTGGAGCAGATCTATCTCGCGTCGATTCAGAGGGTTTTTTTGTTCCTAGTCTAGATACATCTAATCCTAGAGATTACCTCCCTTTAGCTCCTCAAGGTCTATCACCTTTAGCAGAAGAACTTCAAGAAGAGGAACAAATCCCCACCCATACGCCTAATGCCCCTCGTGCAAATAGCTCCATGGTGCCAAATGGCTTTAGTTTTCCGTTTCTTGATGCCGCTCCCTTTAATCCCAAAGGTCAGGAATCTGACGAAGTTCCGTCGGTTGTGTTTGGAGATTCAGTAGAAAATGACCCTTCTTCACAGAGCAATAAAAGACTTGGTGGAGCTGCAGCAGGCCAAGGAGCTGATCCACAAGGAGCAGCAAAAGCCCAAAGCGCAAAATTTAAACCGAGACGTTGGCGCAAACCAAAAAATGGTGCAGCCAACCTTCTACCTGCCTAAATTTACTCTAAAAACTCTATCTGTTTCTTCTACACCCCTCACTTTACTCAAAGTTAGGGGTTTTCAATTTTAAGCGAAAATGAAAAAATACCCCTTAAATTAACCAAAGGCTTTAAGGGTGTTTTCAAAGCACTTCGTAACAAGCTAAAGATTAGAGAATTAGGACTTGCATTTTTTGGTGTTATGTCCGATTATTTTTACTATCTTTAGGTTTGCTTAATATATTTTTAAGAAAGCAGCCTAAATGTATTAGAAAATAATTTAATATGTGGTTTTTATGATTTCACCCTTAAATATATCCGATTCCTTTACACAAAAGCTCGATACGATTCGCTATCCTTTAGTATCTGTAGGCGCATGCTCTTATCTAGCTTCAGTCCTTTTAAGACAAAATACTTTCCTCCCCAAACTTCTATCTCTTCCTATCCTTTTTTGTGCATCCATCATAAATACGAATAGCTTAAGAAACGATCCTAACCCAGCAAAACGCACAGATGCCATCTTTAAAGGTTTTTCTCTAATCGTATTCATGCACCTACTCACACGCCCCTTTAGTGCGGTTTTTAGTACGTTAGCCTCTGTGTTTGTATCAAGACTGTTCACCAGCAGCTTTACTAATTTAGAAACCAACCCACCGATTTTCAGGGGTGAGTGTCCAAATGACAGGTTTTTTGATGGTAGCTTTTATGCTGACCAACAGACATTTGTCCAGCCCAGGGCTTCATTTACGGGAGCTAGTAGGTTAAATTTTGCCCCGGTTCCGGAATCTTTTTTAGGGCAATCATCTAGACAATATAGCGCCTCTCCTTCAAGAATTTCCAACTACGGGCAAAGACATAATGTAGGAATTGAAATTACTTCATCGCACCCCTCATATGAGCAAAGAGGCCAAACGAGCAGACACGCAGAATTTTGTTCCTCCCCCCACCCTGGAGCACAGGCGGCTTTTTCCCATGAGGAGTTCAGACATGTACCCCAATCAAACGGTAGATTTAATGATCCCACCTTTTCACGCACCTCAGCAAACCGAAGCTTTGCAGCACCAAATGTTGAGGGCTTCGCACAGGGGGAGCCTTTACTTTCATCCGTAAATTTTGCCCCGGATCATTCCGTATCAAACACAAGCCCAAGATTTGGTCTAAATCAACAAAGATCTCTAAGGGGTAAAAGGCATCAGGTGCAATCTGATTTAAGTGATGGAGTCGAAAGACGTGCACATCTTCATTCAGCAGAACAAGAAGAATCTGTAGAGAGTGTATCAATTTTAAACCCGAGATTACAGCCCGGACAAAGACACGTAGTTCAGTCGAAAAATTCTAGTCAACAGAGCGAAACTATTTCAGGTATGCAAAATCAAGAGGCTCGAGCGGCTTTTGCAAGCGGTGGACTCTCTTTCTTACAACAATCTGGTTTTAGTCATCAAACTAATGAGACACAAAATAGATCTGCTTTTGCCGCCCCCGCAAATACGTTACAAGCAAAATCCGCGTTTGCGAGACCAGAGTAGACACCTTGAGCGTAAAGGATTCCCTAGAGTGAGTTTCGCCTTCATAATTCTCAGACCTAACATAAGAAGAGATTTTAAAGGCGAAAAACCTCTATAAGCCTAGATTATATATTGGGTTAGTTATTGTCGTAGATGAATAAATCTGTTCCTATGAAATTTTCTAGGAGTCTACCCGATAGCCATAAACCCTTACAAACACTGACTTATGTATCATTTTTTGGAGATGTATCAAAAATGAAAAAAACCATAATACTTTTTCTTCTTTCTATTACTACCCTCTTTCTAGAAGCTGAACCTTATCGAAAACTTACCGGAAAAGACCCATCAGGTTACACCCTTGAGCTCGATGATGGATCGGTTTGGAGGGTGCTAGATAGCTCCCTTTCTAAGGCAAAAGACTATTATAGAGAAGGAGATCTTATTGTAATTTACCCGGTACTGTTCCCTTTTTTCTCGGGTTCGAAATTCTTTTTTTCGAATCTCAACAGTGGGCAAAATGTTAACGTAGATCTATCATTAGGGCCTATATCGGGAAAACCGGGTTGTGTCGAGATCGACGAGATCGATTTTTATCGAGGCAGACTTTTACTGCGGGACGGCAATAACAATCGTTTGATTTGGCAAATCAATACCGACTACCTATCTAACTTGCGCCAGTGGAAGCCAGGTCAATGTGTCATATTAGGTTCTAATCGCAGACATTCGAACTATCTAGGATCCGTATTTGAATATATGTTGATTAATGTAGAGAGACTGGACTGTATTCAAGCTAATATGGCTTAACTTTAAACCAAAGAGAGATAAGATGATGTTAAACGGAATTCATCAAAACTTTTCTACCGATTCCCCCGACCAAGGTGTTTATCCGCACCAAAATAAAACGGAGGTTTTTAAACACCAGGCAATTCGGATTCTCTCTGTGGCATTTGGTGTTATAAGTTTTTTACGTCTATCTAAAAATAGGTCGCTAATCACAGGGTTACCCTTAATTAGTTTAACAACCTCTTTAAGTGCAGTGGGAGTCTATTACCCAGAGTTTATCCTCGATAAAATCTCAAGACTCCTCTCCTCTGAAAGAATAAGTTAGCTTTTATTCAAAGCCCCTTGCTTTTCACAAGGGGCTTTTTTAGATAAAAAACCTAGGGGATTTTTTGGGGAAAACAATCAAGATACCAATACGTGTTGAGCTCATAAAGCTACCTCAATGTTGAGCACAAATGCAAGAGCATTAGGGAGACCTGCACCGCCTGGCCGAATGATATATTGGAAATCGGGCTGAATAGTACAACTACCCCAGTTTAACACGTACGTTGCCTCAAGCGAAATCTCTGACCCCTTAATACCAAATTCCTCAGGTGCTTTTGTGGTAAAAAAACCCGATGCTAGTCCTAAAGCAAGTTGATTTTCCAATTCAATTGGCAAAAGCTGTTTAATTTGGACTCCCAGTCCCAGGTAATGGGGGAATAAAAGAACGGTTGTGTTTCCCAATCCTCCCTGGACAAAACAGCAGTACTTATCAAAGAAATTGTACTCCCCAATAAAATACCCTGTGTACTTGATTTTTTGTGAAGCACCGGTAGCTAAAAAAATTTCAGTATTATTGTAACTAAAGCCTGCGGCTAGGCGACCTCGATGATTAAAATGTGTATCCACCTCTGCCATAACCAGAAGATTTTTGAAGAAATCTCTCCAAATACCAAATGGATAGATCCGTGTATAAGCAAAAAGGCTCTCTTGACCATTAAAAAGCCCTAGTTTTAAACCTAATTCTTTCCCCCAATCGTAACGAAAAATTGCTCCTGGAACGGCCGATGGGTAGATGGGGTATCCAGCAAGGAATGGCAGCGCTTCATACGCGTTATTTATGAATAACTGTGCATTTTCTGTAAATCCTAGTTCCAAATTTGCAGATACACGCCCAATTTTGCAGGAAAAACCCTGTATTTTTTGTTTGTACCAGAACTCTGAAGCCTGGACAAAATCGGGGGCCGACATCCCGTCAAATATGAGAAGATCCCCTGTTAAAGTAAAAGAGGGATTTTTTCCGACGTGCGCTTGGAAATTTACAAAAAGCTCACCTCCGGGGTAATGCAAAATTTTTTCAGAGTGAAATAACAGCCCAAGATCGATTAAACCTTGGTTAACCACCCCGGTTTTGATCCCCCCTAAAAGGTTTGCATCCAAGTGGTACACAACAGAGCCGATAAAATCGATCCCCTGTTCATGAAGGGCTCTCTTGAAGTCTATATCGGGGTCTTTAGAGCCCAAAAAAGCACCAAAAAGACTAGGGAAGCAAAATACAATCGAAAAGATCGTTTTGAAGATCGATTTGATAAAATTCTCCATCTGAACTGTTTTTAAATAGTAAAAGCGCCTCAAGCGGTCTAGCTAACTGCACCCTTCTTTTTTCCAGAAATTGATAAAGGCGACCGGCTAGAAGCTTCCCCTCCTTTTTAGTCAAAGAGGTGTTGCTCTGAAATTGTAAATAGTAGATCCCTTCCCTGATCCCGCAGCCCCGGTCGGCAATTTCTTTATACTCACCTATGACCTCTTTATTAAGTGAACGGATAGTTTTAAGATCAGGATCTGT
Organism: bacterium; assembly: GCA_010029555.1. GTDB lineage: Bacteria > Chlamydiota > Chlamydiia > Chlamydiales > RGXB01 > RGXB01. Next base: position 5,757 of record RGXB01000024.1, on the reverse strand, counting down.
ACAAAAAAATTCTGAAAATACGCAAAGTATGAGTTGTATCATTCAAAAAGGGACTAGTTTTTGGTTTTTTTCATCGAAAGTTTGCAGGCTAATATGCCCTTGTTTCAGCTGTATATTTGCTATAAAAGGGGCTGAAACATACCCATTACCCTTTTCATTCAAAAAGTCGATATTGACTTCCAATTGGCTTCTTGTGAAAGGTTTTGGAGATAAAAACCCCCTAAGATCCTGGTGGCGGTTCAAATAAAAAAGGAGATCATCACAAATTCTGTGGATCAGAAACACAGCTTTTGCTCGGTCCAAAGAATATTCTGACTTAAAGTTGAGTACTACCTTTTTGATTTTATACTCAAAATCCCCCCCAAAAGAGGTCGATACAAGACAATACCTATCGAAAATCTCTTTATTGAACTCCCCTAGAAATGATTCCATCTCAGCAGAAACCTGTTGATTAACAGGCTGCGTACAACCTAGAAACAAAAGCGCTACAAAAAAAAAGGGGAAAACATGTCTATACATCTCATTTTTGAGAATACTGCGTTAAATATTCTTTGACAAGATTATCCAAGCAGGTTTTATAAGTTGAACCAAGGATTGCATGATCGAAATAGGGCAATCCCCCCTCTTCGATGTCCAACCTGACTATATCGACATCGAAATACTTCTCTCCAAACATGTAACTTTTGAAATCTACTAAAAATGGGATAGGATCCCCTCGCGAAACAAAGTTTATCACCCTTTTGGCCGTTTTGCGAGGAATCAAAATAGCCCCGCCAAAAGAGTAAATCTCAATCCTTTTTTTCTGCTCTAAAGATAAATTCTTTAAGGCTAGATCGGTTGCGAGCGCCCCCCTACTATGGGAAAAAATGACCACATTTCTACTAGGATCCTCTAAAAGAGTTTGTAAAAGATCCTCCAAGATTAAAACGCCTGGGGTTTTGATCCCCATATACTCCTTTATAGAATTTAGAAGATCTCTGCCAGATCCTTGTGTCGCCAAATGGACACAACGCACTTTTTGATTCAGCATAGTAGAAAGGTCATAGCATAGATGTTCCATGATAGGCTTTTCAGTCGATATCCCATTCACAAAAAGATAAGATGTATCCTTTTCACCCAAAAGACTATTGATCTCAAAGACATGGTCCTGATCAAAGATTTCGGGTTGCTCCAAACCCATAAATCGGGCTCCGAAACATTGCAGTTTGTACCCATGAGCCAGACTCAAAGGGAGATGCTTACCCAAAAAATCCAAAAAAAGACCCACGGCATACTTTTGCGATCTGGTAAGATGAAAACCTATGTAAGCTCCCTTTGGATCACTAAAGCGTAAAGGGTTGTTTAGGCAATAACACGTTCTGTTTAGAGTGTGGTCAAACCCAGCCGGGTCGGGGGTCAAAAAACACCCTTTATGGGGAGAGTAGAGACGAAAATTAAAGAGGTAGAGTTCAAGCTCTTTTAGCCATCTTTTTGCTCTGTATCTCCACGGCGAAAGGGGGCTATCATCAAGCTGGCATTCTCCAAAAGCTGTATAAGCAATCCTCTCTTGTAGCACTCCCGTTTCAGGTTCGATCAATTCAAGGATATTCCCAAAAAGATCGCTACGGACTTTGTACCCCTTGCCCTGCGTATATATAAACAGGGTTTTTGGCTCATCAAAGCCCTTCTCATGCTGAACAAAACGAAAATCTATCAGTTGATCCCCCTCGATCGAACCAATCTCATCATAGTTTTCATAAAACAGTTTTTTCCCGGGCTTTCCTGGCTCATTAATTTCTAAAAGACGCCCAAAAGGGTCTATTAAAAAGGAAAAATCTTTACCCTCTTTTGATAATGATATACACCTTTCAAGATCATCAATTTCGACACCGTAACGTTGATTATCAGACGTGATTTTTTCTCTTCCAGGCAGATATTGATGGGTAAATTTTCCGCTTGGAAGAGTCTCTAGAATAAGTTGATCCTCTGCGTCATAGGCATATCGATGGAGTTCACCTAAAATTTCGACCTCTTCGATACCATGGGTCTCATCCTTTTTTAAAACAGCCCCCTCAATCGGCAACTCCTCAAAACACCAACTCATTTGATTTTCAAAATCGCAAACTACCTTCTCTTTTGAAAGCTCGAAACCGATTTTTTGATTGATTGTGATTCTTCTAGAATTAAGCTGATACGTGTACGCAACCCCAACTCCATGCATAAACTTTTCATAAATGCAGCGGTTTTGCTCATCCAAAAGGCGATACCCTGTCTTTTTCGAGACAAAATCGCCATAATCTACTCGCCCTTTTTGACGTTTAATCCAATAGCAAAATTTAGTTGACCGGATGATAAGGTCAAATTCTTTATGATTGCGCAGGTATTCAACTACAAGTTTTTTATCCCGGAATACTTTTTCTATTCTCCCCATTTCATCATAGTTGTAAGCCCAATCGGCTCCATCCTGCACAAACCTAAGGACTCGTCCTACTGTATCTGTCTTAAGATACACTTTTTGAGCTCCTTCAGTAAGTTTCTCCATTTTTTTTGCTGGTAGGTTTAGGGAGAATACGAGACAAAATACGAACAAAACATAAGACATGAAAGTATCCCTGAATGAATCGGGGGCTACTCTATCGTATATTCATTAAGCTTTCAACGCTCTTATAGAAATCTTTAAAAGAGAAAAAGGCTCTCCTAGTTCCATGTCCCATCCAAACAGGAAAAAAGGGGCATGATGTAGCCTTATGAGAAATTTAGTGCAAATTTAAACCGGTAATTACGGGTGATTCGTGCTCAAAACCTAAAATAGATAATTTTCCCGGCTGTAGAACAAACTGGGCACCCGCCTCTATAGGCAGTTTTAAAAATCTTGCAATTAAGGCGCGACCTACATGCCCGGAGGTGAAAATCAGACATCTCCCCTCGATACGATTTAAAAAACGATCCACTCTATCGCTTATTTCTTTTGGGCTCTCCCCCCCTGGACAACCATATTTAAAGACCGTCCACTCTCTTTGTTCGATTTCTCTTATTTGGGGCGTTGTAATCCCCTCATAAACCCCGTAGTTCCACTCGTTGAGATCGTACGTCAGCTCACACATTTCAAATCCTAATATTTTAGCGGTGTGCCTTGAACGAAGGGATGTGCTGCAATAGACCATATCAAAGGACTCTCCCACAAAAAAACGGTTGAGACTTTGTAATTTTTTTATCCCCTCCGGCAAAATATCCGGATCCGAAAAGCTCGTATGCTGACCGGACTTGCTCCATTGGGTCACACCATGACGTACAAGCCATATTTCTTTTATACCACTCATAACTTTCCTAATAACTCGCGTCTAAAGACTTGGCCATTTGCTGCTGGGTTCGGTTTGGGCTCCGTTTTAGTCATCCTTTTGGTCATTTTAGGTTTCATGGTTCCGGTTGCTTTCATCTCTGCGGAACTTGCAACCGCGTGGCCTCAGACTGGGGGTGTGTATATTTGGGTTAAAGAGGCCTTTGGACACAAGATCGGTTTTCTTGCGGTATGGCTGCTTTGGATCGAGAATGTCGTCTGGTACCCCACCATTCTAACTTTCATAGCGGGAGCTTTGGGCTACGTTGTAGGGGGAGACTTGTCTAATAACCCCTGGTTTACTGCCATAACAATCAATGTAATCTACTGGGGTATGACCCTCTTTAATCTGCGAGGAATCAAAGAATCGGGGATATTTACATCCTATAGCGTCATCATCGGCACACTGATTCCCGGAGCGGTGATCATCTTGTTAGGTTTTGGGTGGTACCTATCCGGCAATCCGATTGAAATACCAATGAACCTACAGAATGCAGTTCCCGACGTTACCTCCTTAGCAAGCCTTGCAATCATAGCTGGCCTTGTAGAGAGCTATTCCGGGATCGAAATGAACGCTATTCATGCGAACGACGTGCAAAACCCCCAAAAAAACTTTCCGGTGGCTATTTTGGTCACCCTGATCATTTTGACCATATTTTCTACTTTAGGCACGTTATCTGTAGCGATGGTACTCCCCCCAAACTCCATTAGTTTTACCTCGGGCGGTATCGAAACAGTTGCCTATATCTTTCAAAAATACCGACTCTCCTACCTAACGCCGTTTGTAGGGATCTTTATCGCTGTGGGTGCTCTTGCAAGCCTTTCGACCTGGATTATTGGCCCCTCCAGGGGGCTTTTAATGGCGGCAAAATATGGTGATCTCCCCCCTTTTCTCCACAAGACCAATAAAAAAGGGATGCCTCTTGGAATGTTAGTTCTCCAGGGGATCCTCGTCTCGGTTATGAGTACACTTTTTATCATTTTACCCAGCGTGAGCCACTCCTTTTGGATCTTGGAAGCAATGGTAGCTCAACTCTATATCATCATGTATATCCTGATGTTTGCGGCCGCAATCCGATTACGTTATGCGCAACCCCAGGTGCACAGACCCTTTAAAGTTCCTGGAGGAAGCATAGGTTTCTGGCTCACAAATATTGTGGGTTTTGTGGTCTTTATCTTTATACTTGTAATCGGGTTTATCCCACCAAGTGAACTAGGAGGCGTGGATCTAAGAGTCTACGAACTGATTCAGATTTTTGGAGTCCTTTTCCTTGTTGTAGCCCCTTTTATTATCACCTTATTTAAAAAACCGTCGTGGGACGAGATTTCATGAAAAAAAAGGCGCCAGGCACCCCTCCCTTATCCATGGTATGGGAAGACCTGATGTTCATCAATTTTTCTATCGATCCTGATCGTCTTCAAAAGATGCTCCCTCAGGGGATGGAGGTGGATCTTTTCGAAAAAAAGGCCTTTATTACTATAGCACCTTTAACTATGAAGGGGTTTGCTTTTAAAAAAATTTCCACTTTTTTCAACCCCTCCTTTTACGAGTGTAATTTGCGCACTTATGTACACGTTCATGGCAAGGCAGGGGTCTACTTTTTTTCTCTTGACGCTGCAAGTCTATTTGAGGTGTTAGGGGCAAGAGCTCTCTTCCATCTCAACTACCGGTATCGAAAAATCCGTTTTAGTCTCAAAAAAGAGCTCTTTCGATTCGAAATGTCTCGAGCAACCTCTAGAAAAGAAACAACACTTATTGAAGCCAAGATAGCAAAGGAAAAGCAACCCCATGACCCCCTTACCAGCTTTATAAGCGACCGTTCCTCGTATTTTGTAAAAAATAAAACTCATATTTACGAGGGAAAAGTCTTTCACGCCCCCTGGAAATTTCAAAAAGTTCAAGAGCTAAAACTACAAACAGACCTTTTAAAAGGTTACAAAACGGCCCCCGAAATTTCCGCAATGTATGCTAAGCACACAGTTGTCGAGGCCGATTTTATCCAGCCAAGTTTTAACCCTATCCTGTTTTATGACCAAAACTGCGGCTTGTGCAGTTTAGCTGTCCGATCGCTGATGGTTTTAGATCTTTACAAATACCTCCGTTTTGCCCCCCTTGAAGGGGAAACCTACGCTAAGTTTTTTAAAGCGCCTCCCAAAAAAGATCGACTCTACCTAGTTGAAGACACCGGTAAATCTGATGGCGCTATCGCGCTGCTCAACCTTCTAGATTACCTCCCCTGGTTTACAGGTATCTTTACGATCTTCAAAATGGTCCCTGTAAAAACTTTACAACGCTGGTATGATTGGGTTGCCTCAAGACGTAAACATTGTCCTTTAAAACCAAAACAGCTCAAAGATGACCGGTGCTTGCCCTAATAGCTATCATCTTAAATCATTAAGCTTACCCCCTTTTCTTTCTCTTTTTTAAAAATAAACCTCGC
>RGXB01000230.1 GCA_010029555.1 bacterium | reverse complement strand
TCAATACCCTGACTCGGAGGATCGAAGCTTTCCAACCGATGGGGCCTAAAGTAAAAATGTACACATGTGGTCCTACCGTCTATGGTTTCGCCCACATCGGGAATTTCCGCACTTTTATCACCGAAGATCTATTAAGGCGTGTTCTTGAAGCTAACGGGATGCCGGTAATTCAGGTGATGAATTTGACCGATGTGGACGACAAAACAATGAAAGGTGCCAATGACCGAAACATGCCTTTACGTGAGTTCACCGACATCTATATCAAAGCTTTTTTTGAGGATCTCCAATCGCTCAATGTGGAGGGGATTGCCCATTTTCCCAGAGCGACCGATGCTATACCCTCGATGGTATTAATGATCCAGAAGTTGATCGATAAGGGGTATGCTTATCAGGCGGAGGATAAAAGCGTCTACTTTCGCGTCCATGCATTTAAAGAATACGGCAAACTCTCTCATATTGATAGGCAATCTTTAGTTGCTGGTGCAAGCGAAAGGGTGCATCAAGATGAATACACCAAAGATAACTTATCCGATTTTGCCCTTTGGAAAGCTTATGATCCCAAAATGGATGGCCCTATTTTTTGGGAGAGCCCTTTTGGTCGAGGTAGACCAGGCTGGCATATAGAGTGCTCTGCTATGGCGCAAGACTTTTTAGGGCCATCGATCGATATTCACTGTGGAGGTGTAGATCTTGTATTTCCCCATCACGAGAACGAAATTGCTCAATCAGAGTGCTGCAACCATGCCCCCTTCTCAAAATACTGGCTACATGTGGAGCATCTCCATGTAGACGGCAAGAAAATGTCCAAGAGTTTAGGGAATTTCTATACATTAAGAGACCTGTTGGATAAGGGCTTTACCGGTCGTGAGCTTAGAGCTTTGATAGCACAATCCCATTATCGTATGCCTCTGAATTTTACCCTTGATGGGCTGAATAGTGTGCGTCAATCACTCGATAGAATCGACCAATTTATAGAAAGGTTAAATAACAGTGAGAGTTTCGGCAACGAGGAGTTTTTTGTTGAACAGACCGAAAAAGCTTTCTACGAGGCTCTGAATCAGGATTTAAATTTCCCAAAAGCTTTTGCCATTTTGTTTGATATGATCCGCGACGTCAATAAGGGGCTGGATCAAAAAAGATGGAGTCAGCATGCTGTGAAAAAAATCCTCTCTTTAATAGATAAGCTCGATCAAATTTTGGCCTTTCTTAAGAGAGAGCAAGAGAGCGTTCCTGCGAAAATTTTAGAGCTTGTTGAGGCGCGTCAGCTGGCACGAAAAGAGCGTAAATTCCAAGATGCGGATAGACTGCGTAACGAGATTGCCGCTTTGGGGTACGAATTAGAAGATGTAA
>RGXB01000229.1 GCA_010029555.1 bacterium | reverse complement strand
TCGTCGGCATCACGGTCGGCGGTGATTCCGCACCGTGGCGTCGACTTGGCATCGGCTGCACCCACACGAATGCCGACGTTGCGCACGCCATGCTCGGCACAGGTGACGTTGTCGACGCAGGCTTCGCTGCAGTCGTTCTCACGATTGATGGTCGCTTCGCGCCAGGTCTGCATCACCTGACGGTGGCGCAGTGCCCGCAACCACTCGCGCAGATCGATGGCTTGGCGCTCGAGCACGTCGAGTCGAGTGGCGACGACGTGCGGCCGAGTGCCGCGCAGATGCCGACCATCGACGCTGCGCTGAGTGCTGCCGCGGTGCCGAGTTCCGCCGCAGCGCACGACAGTTTTCGCCTCGACGTGCGCGGTGTTGATCACGTCGTGGTGCTCGCCGACGATGTTGAGGCGACATGCGCGATGATCGCCCGCGATTCTGGGGCGCAATTGCGTCGCATGAAGCAAGGCGAGCGTGGCACTCAGGGCTTTCATCGCTGGGGCACAGAACGACCCTGGTCGCACAGTGGGTTGGCCCGACACCGTCGTCGTTGCGCCGCCCGACGCACCCGACGTGGCGGTCGTAGCCGTTACTGCTCGTGTGGTCGAGGTTGCGATCGTCGTCGCCGTCGAAATCGTTGTTGCCGTGGAAATCGTGGTCGCCGTCACCGCGCGCGTCGTCGACGGCGCAACAGACGTCTGCGGAGCCAGCGTGGTGGTCACCGCCGTGACCCCACCAGGAGCAGCACTGAATCCGCGCACGGTCGTGCCGGCGCATTGACCCTCAAGCAAGTTCTTGAGGCGGCCCCACTCGCTTTCGTCCATCGAGAGGTTCCAGCGGGCTTTCACCGAGATCCAATTCGATACGTAAATGCACCAGTACGACTTCAGTGGCGGCAACCAGTTCGAAGGATCGTTGTCGCTCTTTGACCGGTTGCTCGACGACGACACGGCAAGCAACGAACGTGAGTCGGACGTGTCGTTGGCATACGCCGTGCGTTGCGATTCGGTCCAGCCCCACGCGCCAGAATCCCATGCTTCTTTCAGCGCAACCACGTGATCGATGTCAACTTCGCTGCGGTCAGAAGTCTTCTTGCCGTCATAGGGCGACACCCAATCGGCTTCGACTACGAAGCAATTGAACGGATCCACCTGCGGCAGACCTGTGGCGTCGCGCTTCAACACCTGCTCGCGCGCGTCGCAGCCGTCGCCGTCAATGTCGAGCCAATGTTTGAACAACGAGCGGCGATACCCAGCCGGTCGTTCTCGTTCGATGCGAATCGTGTTCAGCAGCTCGATTGCTTGGTAGGTATCGCTGGGGCTCTCAACATCACCGCGACTCGGCACACGCAGATCGACGC
>RGXB01000228.1 GCA_010029555.1 bacterium | reverse complement strand
ACGGGCGTGGTGTGCACGGTGATCCCCGCGTCACGCATCGCCGAGTGGAAACATCAATGAAGGATGTGGTGCGGCGCACCCAGAGGCCCTGAGCGAGGCAGTGCGACTCCACTCCGCAGATCTCGGACTCGCCTTCGACGGCGACGGTGATCGCGTCATCGCCGTGGACCACGTCGGCAACGTCGTCGACGGTGACCAGACGATCGCGCTCTTCGCGCTCGACATGGATTCACGTGGCGAACTCGACCGGCGATCAGTGGTCGTGACGGTGATGACGAATGCAGGCTTCCACTCGGCAATGCGTGACGCGGGGATCACCGTGCACACCACGCCCGTCGGTGACCGCCACGTACTCGTTGCGATGGAGTCGACCTCGAGCGTGCTCGGTGGTGAGCAAAGCGGACACATCATCCTGCGTCGTCATGCCACGACGGGCGATGGATTGCTCGCCGGAGTGCTCCTCGTCGACCTCGTTCGTCGCAACAACACACCACTCGAGCGACTTGCAGTCGAGGCGATGATTCCGTTGCCACAGCATCTGATCAACGTGAAGGTCAACGCGGTCGTTCATGACGTGGCACACGTGTGTGCAGATGATGTTGCGCATGCAGAACAATCACTCGGCGGTGTCGGTCGAGTGCTGTTGCGCGCGAGTGGAACCGAGCCGTTGATTCGTGTGATGGTCGAAGCGGCGACCGACGATGATGCGCGACAGATCGCTTCAGACCTCGCAGACGCAGTGGCCAAGCGGCTTGGCGGATCTCGGTAGCCTGTAGTCATGTGCGGCATCATCGGAGTCGTGTCGCGACCGAGTGGTCGTGCAGTCCCGACGTCCGCCGAGGTACTCGCCGGTCTCGATGACGCGATTCGGACGTCTCGCGACGGCGATGTTGCCCTGACCGCCAACCATGTCGGCCGAGTGGATCTGCTCCTTCGCGGAGTGCAGAATCGCGGCCGCGCACCTCCATGCGGTCGAGTGCGGCGAATGCCTGCTGGATGGAGAAGTACGCGTTGCGCGCGGAGTCCGTCGCCCCAGTACCAGCGAGGTCGAAGACGGCGACCGCGTTGCGCAAACGGTCGTTGCGAATCGCCCAGTTCACATCCTTCAGCCGGGCGAGATCGAGGCTGCGCCGCTCCACCTCGGCCACGCTCAATGATGATGCGGCCTCGAGTTCCGCCTCGCTCCGCTGCGCGAAGGCATCGAGCTCATCCAAGCGGGAGGTGATGTCGAGGGCGAGTCGACGATTGTCCATGAGCACCGCGAGCCCAGCATCCCCGCGAAGGAGCAGATCCACTCGGCCGACATGGTTGGCGGTCAGGGCAACATCGCCGTCGCGAGACGTCCGAATCGC
>RGXB01000227.1 GCA_010029555.1 bacterium | reverse complement strand
AAGTACTTCTCCGCTACAGCTTTCCCCTTGCTTGAAAAATAAGTGTGCACGATTTTATGTATAGTTGCATAAGTTGCGGCCCTTACACTTACAGGCCAATTACTGCCAAAAATCAACCTGTCTTCGCCAAATACATTCCATAACGAATCCAGCACAGGCTTATAAAACTCAATATCCTTGGGCGCATCACCCATCGTTTTTCTTGTTCCTTCCGCCAACGCAGACACCTTGCAAAACACATTCTTATTTCTTGCAGCCAATTGCATTCCTTCAAGCCAATCTTTTGGAACGGCTTTGCCATCGATCACCAGATTCGCTTCATGGTTGATCACAATTCTTAGATCGGGAATAAGTTTAGCAAGCTTTGCAACTTCAACCGGGGTTGCAGGGCCACCATTAACATCCAGTTCCCTTTGATCCCCTGCGATCATGCGAAGGTTTTCAAGATAACTTTTATCCTCCAGACCTTTTTGCAAATCACCATGATTCACTCGTATGCCCAAATAGAGTGGATTCTTGACGAAACGTTTCCAATGTTCAGAAAACGCATTGTCTGCAGGATTAAGCCTGCCCACTATCCCTGCGAGAAATTTATCCCCCTTCGCAATATCCAGCAACCATTGGTTATCTTCAACCCAGGTACTCGCTTCCACAACGATGGTAGCTTTCACATTGTAAGAGGCAGTCAATTTTTGAAATTCATCAGGCATCACCTTACGATAAAGAACGGGATCGCCTTTCCCCGGCCAGGGTACCCCTTGGGGTCTGGTGGGATCATAAAAATGAGTGTGGGTATCAATTGCAGGAAAGTACTCTACCCCGTCTTCCGCTTTGATTTCAGAAACCAGTGCAGTCGCTAAAATCCCTGCTGCGCCTGCAATAATATTTCGCCTATTGGGAAGGCATGGATGCTTGTAATGCATGTTTTCTCCGGTACCTAAAAACAATGAATTAATTTTTACAGAGTACCATGTTTGAGGCATTAAAACACTTGAAGCCAAAACAAAATGATCAATGGTGGGTTAGGGTGCTATTTGCTTGCTAGTACCCGACAATAGCTTATTATTTATTCGGTGATTATAACACTGATCGATTAGGGGTTTCTTCGCTAATTTACTTTAGCCTTGGGGTTTCATCTTTGTCTTATCGTGTAATATGTGAGTCCATTTTATTGCTTTGCTTATTTCCAACTTTGGTGCTGGCCCATTCCATGGGTGTAGAAGTTCGTCTAAAAAACAACCAGATTCACATTGAAGTTTTTTTTCACGATAACAGCCCCGCTTCTGGAGCTTATGTAACCATTGAAAACGAGACTCGTGAAAAAATCCTCTCTGAAAAAACTGACAAAGATGGAAAACTCAAAGCAACTGTTCCACCTC
>RGXB01000226.1 GCA_010029555.1 bacterium | reverse complement strand
AGGGGCGAGTTTTACACCCCCGATGCTGGCATTTGGAAACTGGATACTGCTCCCAGTTCAATCCCAAAAGTCAACCCAAAGAATTTAGTTGCAGTTCAGGCCTCTAACGAAGAAGGCGCAGAACTTAATCCATTGCAGGAAAATGAAATCGATGAGATTCTTGGCAAGAATGTATTCCATCAAAACAACACCAGTGATACATCCATTACAGTTGGCACTGGCGAACTTACCAATTTGCTGCTGTATTTATTGTTTCTGTTTTTTGTTTTTGAAATGTTTTTCGCATCATTCAATGTATCTAAAATTCTAGAAAGCAGGGTTTGAACAAATGGTACAAAGCTAGGTCTTAATGGCAGATCACAATAAGAAAGATCAGGAACCCAAGGCAATATTGTTATGAAACCAGCACGAACTTGTTTCATTTCTGCAATGGGTTGATTGTCGGAAAAGTAACCCAAAGCCGCTGATTTTTGATCGCGTGAGGTATCAAAGGTTATCCGCTTGCGAAATTCGGATTGATTGATGAGGTTTAATGGTGTGGAACGGAATCGATTAAACCAGCCCACAGGAGGAAAATTCTCTGTTGCAATAGTTGAAGAAATTAAATTGGGCATTGGGTTTGCAGGAGGCAGAAACTTGGCCAGGTTTTTACTGGTTAAATCAGAGATTGCTGCATAATTGCTGCCTGCAAAATAGACAAGGGTATTTCCCATCGAAACCCAAGTTTCAAGTTTTTCCATGAATCCATCGCTTACGCCATCCGAACCTGCAAGCATAGGATCGACCATGAAAACAATGTCTGTTTCATCAAGTGTCTCAGGTGTTGCACCTCTGCCTGAAATAGCTTTCACCTCTATGCCAGAATTGGATGAGTCGGAGGAACCAGACCTAAGGGCATGATAAAGAAAAAAAGTGTTATCCCGGTTTGCATCTATTTCAGATTTCGCACCAACGATTAAGACTTGAAGCTTTTTTCGTGCAAGTACTATTTTTTCTTTTTGATTGTCCCTTGAGAATCTATCATTGCCAGCAACAGCCTTTACAATTTGATACCCATCTTCTGGAATAAGAAGATCAATGGTGATACTTCTTTCTTCGCCAGCTTCCAGCTTTTCAATTATTGCTGATTCTGCAGTTTCGAAGTCATTACCCAAGCCAAGAGTGGTTTTGATCCCTGTGGCTGGTTTGATGCCACGATTGCGTACGGTCAAACCCCATGTTTGTCTTTGGTTTGCAAGAATAATACCAGCAGTTGGCTGGAGATCCATTATTTGGATGTTACTGTCTACGTCTGAACCATGGCGAATCATGTGAAGCGAAATGGAAGAAGGCATGTTTTGAACAAGGGTTTTGAAAGAGCTTGATTCATTCTGCCAGCC
>RGXB01000225.1 GCA_010029555.1 bacterium | reverse complement strand
GGGGTCAGCAGATCCTAAAGCCTTGGATATTGCCAAGCAAGGAGGGAAGCCCCTTTCTGTTACGCATTCAGATTCTTACTTCCCTGATTATGTTCCTGTAATAAAAACAGGGGTGCGAACCATGGTTGCAGCAGTACTTTTTCACCTTGCAGATAAATAAAAGGATGTGGAAGATGCAATTGGATAATCTTTCTTTGTTAAGCAGGCGTAGCATCATGGAACTGGTTGCTATGCAATCAGGTTTATTGGCGGCAGTGGGCACTGGGATTGTTTCAGCCCAGAGTAATCCGCAACATTACAATCATTTTCCGAGGATGGTTCATGATTATCTGGGGAGGCGTGTGCGGGAAAGTGATCGTGCGAATATTGCAGGTATTAGCAAGCTTAAATCCAAAGAAGATGCCCAGCAGTATGTACTTTCTGTGCGCAAGAAAATCCAAACTTGCTTTGGCTCATTCCCAGCTAAAACCCCTCTTAATGCTCGAGTTACAGGCAAAGTTGAAAGAGATGCCTATACCATAGAGAAAGTGCTTTTTGAAAGTCGCCCCAATTTTCTGGTCAGTGCCAACCTTTATCTTCCCAAGGGTAAAAAGTACCCCCTACCCGGAGTGGTTGGTTCTTGCGGACATTCATTGAATGGGAAAGCTGCAGATGCTTATCAGGCATTTTGCCAAGGCCTTGCGACGATGGGGTATGTGGTTCTTATATTTGATCCAATCGGGCAGGGCGAGAGAGTTCAGTATGGTCATGTTGAGCAAAGCAAACGCCCAAGGATTGGTGTGGGCGAACATCTGCATGGCGGTAATCAGCAACTTTTGGTGGGAGAATTTTTTGGAACATGGCGTGCTTGGGATGGGATTCGGGCGCTTGATTACTTGCTTACCAGGCCTGAAGTTGATCCAAACAAGGTTGGGGTAACCGGAAATTCAGGCGGGGGCACCATGACCACCTGGCTTTGCGGCGTCGAACAACGATGGAGCATGGCTGCGCCTGCCTGTTTTGTCACTACTTTCAGACGTAATTTTGAAAACGAACTCCCTGCAGATTCTGAACAATGTCCACCCAGGGCTTTGGCTTTAAATCTCGATCACGCAGATTTTCTTGCTGCTTTGGCACCAAAACCCATTGTTATTCTTGCCAAGGAAAAAGATTTCTTTGATGTAAGAGGCTCTGAAGAAGCCTACGAGAAGCTTAAGAAGCTTTACTCCCTTTTGGGGGCACCTGAAAATATCAAGCTTTGTACCGGCCCAACTGAACATGGCTATTCTATTGAAAATCGTGAATCCATGTATCAATGGTTTAACGGCATAACGAAGACATCGGATTTGCAAAAAGAACCCAAGGTGGTTGTCGAGAAGGATGAAACACTTTGGTGTACA
>RGXB01000224.1 GCA_010029555.1 bacterium | reverse complement strand
ATTTGGACTTTGGAAGCCGTTACCTGCAATGCAGGAACCGGAACCATACCTTCAGCAGTTGTTGCACTTTGGCATAAAGATGGTCATATTGTTCGGGATGCTTGCATCGGTGATGGCCCTGTAGATGCCGTTTTTAAAGTTATTTCAAAACTCACAGGAGTGAATGTCACCCTTAAAGATTACCGGTTGAGAAACGTTACCGTCGGGGAAGATGCCCAAGGCGAGGCTCAAATAGAAGCGCTATTTGAAGGTAAAGTTTTAAACGGCAGGGCTGTCAGTACCGATGTTATCGAGGCCAGCGCTGTTGCATTTCTTCAGGTGATCAACCGGGTTATCATGAGGCAGGTACAGGGGGAAAGAATCAAGCCTACCGAAAACCTTCCACTTTAAAACGTTACTGCAAGGGTACTAGTTTTAAACTAAAAGGTACTTCAACAGAAGTTGAAGCCCCCCCATCGTAAACAATTTTAAAAGGTGCCTTCAAACTTGCAGGATAGGTGACATTTATACTTCGCTTGGTACCGGCCGGACCAACCTGTATGCTGGTGGAGGAAGAATTGGGTACCAAAGATTTCCCATCGGCATCAAGGATTTTAAATCCTCCTAGATTTACAGGTGCAGCCCCTCCAACAAAATTAACTTGTCCATTCTGAACAATGATGTTGTTTTGGATACCGATATTTCCCAATTGAATACGATTGTTTTGAATATTTCCAGCAACAGCATCCGAAGGAATATCATATTCAAAACGTAGGGAGTGTAAGCCTTTGGCATCTTTTCCACATTCATTAATTTTAAGCCATGCACCAGATTTTCCTTCGATCTTTTTACCCACTTCTTTCTCAATGTTGGTTATCTCAAGAATTGGCTTTGAATCATCCAACACTTGTAACACCAGCTTTCCCTCAAGTATTTGAATGCTCTTGGAACCTTTTTGCCCCTTGAGAAAATGAATCGGTGCCTTGGAATCAATCGCCCCAGCTTTTCCTTCCTGACCTAGCTCCTGAATAGGCTTGGCTATGATCCTGCCGGGCATAGGCGGGGCTACTATTTCATTCCGCGAAACGGTGGTATCTTGTTCCAGAATCTGGCCAGATTCATCCATGGCCTTGGTAATGTTGACTGAAGTGATAGCCTGCAATTTCATCCTTGGTTCAGGCGTTACTTCCAAACCAATAAGAAGATGCTTCTCATGGGGTTTTCCAAATATATTTTCCGGATTCTTCAGCAAACGAATCCTAAAGGCAGAGCTGTTATCTGTAGGCAATGATTCAACATTGCCTTCTTTAAGAATGATCACGTTTTCTTTGCCCCTAGCAACCGGCGCCCGGTCCATTCCTATCGCCACCTGCCCGAAAACCTGTCCGATTCCTGGGGGCA
>RGXB01000223.1 GCA_010029555.1 bacterium | reverse complement strand
TTACTTGCATTTTACTTCACATAAAAAAGGGTCTTTGCCTATCTTAGGAAGTGTTTTACACTGCTTAAGGGTATTTATGCGAACGGAAGTTTCTCAAACACAATGTGAATATTTTTGGAACGGAGCTGTTTTTGTTAGCTTATGTAATGAGGTCCAACAACAAAGTAGCTGGGACTTGGTATCCACCATAGCCTCAGGAGCAATTATCGGAGGATTAGCTTATGTTGCATTCAACACAAGACGTCAAGTGCAGATAAAAGCACTATGGGATAGCACAGCCCGGCGCGTAGAAACTTTGTATCGAAAAATCGTAGAATCTAAGGCCCCCTTGGATCCTGTAATCAGCCAGGGTATTATAAGAGACTATTTTTCAAGAGATTTTCAAAATCTTTCGGCTTTTGAACAGCTTCTGATGAGAGGACTTTTACCTGCTGAGGTGAAGTTGGTGCACGATTTCCATCAGATTTTTTCCGGAAAGATCGAGGGCAGTCCCCAAGTACAGCTCGAGGTGGCTAAGGCAATTTTAGAAATTAAAAAGGTGAAAGAGGAGAATCTTTTTCAATCATCTAAAAGATGGGATCTTGAGGCGATAGAAAAAATGATGGCTACATTAGGACTAGATAACCCCTTTTTGGTTCTTAAAGAAGCCTATCCGGAAAACAGTACGCTTTTAGGTTTAGGCCCATGGAACCTACTTGTGCGAGCTCTGCAAATTGTGGGAGAAAAACGGGCTGATATAGATCTTTCTGCCTACAAGAGGGCGAACTGGGAGATGATTTCTGAGATAAGAGACCTCATCCCAAAAGAGAAAAGGGATTTGATGGAGCTTGTATTGTATGCAGCTTTGGAAAGTAAGGAGACCTCCCAAGAGTATGA
This sequence comes from bacterium, assembly GCA_010029555.1. Taxonomy (GTDB): domain Bacteria; phylum Chlamydiota; class Chlamydiia; order Chlamydiales; family RGXB01; genus RGXB01. Next base: position 504 of record RGXB01000223.1, on the reverse strand, counting down.
GATCATAGGTTTTCAAGAGGATATCCCCCTAGAATTGGAGAGAATTGCTCATGAAAGGGGCAAGCTGGATATTCTTTTAAAAATGTATAGAGATATAGACACTCCCTTGAGTCGGATCGAGGAGTTAGAATCCACAAGCTTTTTGCGCTCTTTGGTAGAGCAAATGAAAGATCCATCGAGGGGTCAACAGATATTTAAATCGATGGGAATGGGGCAGATTATTTCTACCTCTTTAACTGAAGATCCCGATCTTTTTACGTCTGAAAAAACACTTATCGAGCTGATTCAAGAGATGAAAGACAAAGGGGCTCAGGTCTGCGGTTGGTAGTTTTTAAAACCCTCTTAGAACCGTTTTGTCCGAAAATGACAATAGGGTGTTTTGAGGGTTTTTTCATAGTACTTTTGGTGGATTTGCTCTGCAGGGTAAAAGGTCGTTGCAGGCAATAAATCTGTGGCAACGGATACCCCTTTTTTTGAAAGTTCCTGAATTAGACGCAGAGCCAA
>RGXB01000222.1 GCA_010029555.1 bacterium | reverse complement strand
CAACCAGAGGACCGGTCTGACTCGTCGAGGAGTACGACAGCATCCTCCGGCAATCCCGATTCCACGAGGGCCGGTCGCAAGCAGGTGCTCATGATCGCTCGAGCAGTCCCGAGTGCGTCCGAACCGATCCGAAAGACACAAGAATTCCCCGTCCGCAAGACGCCTGTGGCATCCACACACACGTTCGGACGCCCTTCGAACACGAACGCGACCACACCAAGGGGACTCGCGATCTTTTCAACTCTCCATCCCTCGTGTTCGATCTGCTCGGCGACAGATTCCTTGCGAACATCAGAACTGGCCCACAAACGGGCGCTCTCGACCATCTCGCTTCTCATCTTTTCGGTGATCGAAAGACGTCCTGTAGAACGACCACGTTGTTGCGCATCGGCGACATCACGCGCGTTGGCGCTCGCAATCGTCGAGAATCGATCGTCATCCTCCAGGTAGGCGGCGAATCGTTCGAAGAAATCGGAAATCTTGTCGTCTGAAACTTGCGCCAGAACACCGAATGCGGCTCTCGCGCGAGAAACTCCGTCAGCACACCTTTCCGTGATGTCGGCGTCCACGAAACCGATTCGGTCCGGTAGGACGATCGCTCTTCCCCCGGCGTTCAGAATTGAGGCTTCCTCTGCGGTGAGCGAGTGAATCCCGCTTGGTCCGACGAGTCGGTCTCCGACCCGATAGTCAGCGTCCATAGCCAACCTCCTCAAGGGTCACCCGTCGACCCTCAACTATCGACCGCTGAGCGGCAACACCGATCGCCACAGACCGAGTGCCATCTCGCAGCGACGCGACGACCGTTGTTCGTCCCAAGATCGCGGAGCGAAACGCTACGTGCTCGCGATATGACGATCCATGATGAAGTCCCTCATACGGCGACTCGAGCATTTCAATAGTTGTCGCCACGCCCGATCGGCCCGACTCTCGGAGTCCAATCGAACACTCATGCGAAGGAACTCCAACTTCTGCTTTGCCGAGGTCGCCGACGACGCTGATCTTCTGTTCATCTTTCGACCCTTCAGCAAACATGCACAGCTCGAGCATCCCTCGAGCATCACCATCGAATTCCACGATGACATAAGCATTGTCGACGATGTCGGGTACCTCTCCGTCGTAAGTTTCGTCAACGTGGTTGACCCGTGTTGCACTCGTCGCCATCACGGCCACCGGCTCCCGTTGAACAACTTGGTACATCAAGTCGAAGAAATGGCAACACTTCTCAACCAACGTCCCACCGGTGTTTCGGTTGAATCGATTCCAAGCGCCAACTTTGTCCAGGAACGGAAAGCGATGCTCCACGATCGTGACGAGTCGAACATCGCCCACCTCACCACTTCGCACCCGCTCGAGGAGCCACATCGTAGGTGCCATGAATCGATACTCGAGGCCGACGGAGACGACCTGAT
>RGXB01000221.1 GCA_010029555.1 bacterium | reverse complement strand
GGCGTTGCCAACAGCAAGGCCGGAAGCCACGCTGGACAATGCCAAAGTTGCACCACCAAGGTTGATGCTATTAGAGGAACCAACTTCCAAGTTGGAAGCAGTGGTTGTGCTCAACACCGCAGCACTGTAATTGGTGGCAGCATTGAATGTTACATCAGCAGTCTTCAAGGTACCACCAGGGGCTACGGTGCCGGTATTAACATTAAGGGTTCCAATCGTACCACCCGCACCGGTGATGGTGCCGTTGGTTGCAGTGGTAGTGGAAGCTGAACCCAACTTGCCGGTAACATTCAAGGTACCGTTGATCACTTCAATGCTATCACCAGTTGTTGCGCCGGTAGTCGAATCCCCTGAAAGTGTCAGGGTACCAACACCGAGCAGGCTAAGCTTTCCAGCACCAGAACCATTTAAGGTGATAGGGTTAGCAAAGGTGCTACCAGCGCTGGTGGAGTTGAGGATCAACTGGGTTCCATCGTCAATACTGATCACCCCGGTGTTGCCGGAAGCACCAATGTTGAAGGCCCCGCCTGAAACGATAGTGCCACCAAGGGTAACAGGACTGGTTGCATTACCAGTGATGGTAGCGCCAGTGGTGAGCGAAGTGGTACCAATGATAATTACACTGCCCGTGTTCAAGAACACAGGAGCCCCGGAAAGAACCGTGGTTGCTCCCGAGAAGGTGACAGCGTAAGCCTTGGCAGCGGTAGCCAGGCTCGTGGTGACAACGGTATTACCACCAAAATTAATGGTGCCTGTGGTATCAGAAAGTACCACATTGGCAGCGGAAAATGCATTAAAATTCACCCCACCGGAATTGGTCACGGTAACCGTGTTCAACGCAGTGGTTTGGCCAACGCTGGTCAGGTTGATAATACTTCCGGAAACACCGGGAGCTTCCAGGGTAAGGTTTTGGGCTCCATTGACACAGATTGATGGCCATGTTATCAATTTGAATACTACCTGCAGTGGTGGTGATATTAGCACCTAGGTTCAAGGTACCGGTACCATTATCAAATACACCTAAGACCGCGGTAACATTCGCACCGCTGGCAAGGTTGATGGTGTTATTTTTATCTTGGGTATAGAATAGCACTTGGTATCCAGAGCTGATGGTTGCATCCTTGGCAACATTCATCGTGTTGATCTGATCAGTAACACTAAGATAAATGCTGCCGTTGGTGGAAATCGCCTTGTTCACATTTAGAGTACCGGCGCAATGTGATCCTATGCTTATACCCTTGGCTGGTGCTGTATAGTTGCCCATGGTATAAACTGCAGCATTAATGTTCAGGTTGCCATTCCCAATGTGTGAACTACCAATAACAAGATTAATATTTCCATCCGCCCCGGTGGAAACATCACCATTAATGGTGATATCGCCTCCAGAATAGTTATAAATATTAACAGTAC
>RGXB01000023.1 GCA_010029555.1 bacterium | reverse complement strand
GATGATCATTCCTGTGATAAAGTATTTTTTCATAAATACTAAGTACCCATTTTCCAAAAGATCTCTTGAAATAAGAGATTTACCGATTCTATTTGAACTTGGAATTGATGGCCAATCTCAAATATTCGATTGGACTTGGAGCCTGTGATTTTTTCTTTTTTTGGATGAAATTCAAAGTAATCATTTCCTAATTTGGAAATGTGCAAAAAGCCCTCCACCCCAAAATCTTTTACCTCAAAAACAATGCCGTAAGGCTTGACTCTGGTCACTGTAGCCTTGTAGACCTTTTCGGGTTCTTTTTTATGTTTTCGCTCAAAATAACGGATTTTTTTGAGCATAAGGTAGCTCATTTCAGCTCTTGCACTGTGGCGCTCTTTTTCTGAGGAGCTTTTGGCAATCTCATCGAGCTCTTCTTGCGTATACTCCTCATTGAAAATAAGCCGGTGGATGATGATGTCCACATATCTGCGGATAGGGCTGGTAAAATGGGTGTAATTTTCTAACATTAGCCCGTGATGGCCCACCCTGTCGGTAGAGTAGGTGGCCAAACGCATGCTGCGAATATACCTTGAGGAGAGTTCAGAAATAAAAGCCGACTCCTTATGGGCTAGAAAAATTTGACTGAGCTCTTTGGGACCGAATTCTTGCGGTACAAGAACCCCTAGGCGCACGCAGAAATTTTTAAATTCCATCATTGTTTCAGGAGAAGGGGGCTCATGGACGCGATAGATCAATCCAACATCGCGGTTTTTGAGTTCTGTAGCGATCACCTCATTTGCCTTAAGCATAAATTCTTCCACCAGCTGATGGGTGATGTCGTAGTGGCTGATCTCGAATCCGCTGGGGACGCCATCCTCACCGAGTCTCCAGACAAGCTCACTTAAAGAGAGATCGACCGAACCCCTTTCATTTTTCAACGCCTTGAGATGAAGCGCTAATTCCCTCATGAGCTGGAGCTGCTCTTTAAGAAACGACTCTTTTGGTTCATGCATGATCTCAAATGCCTGCTCGTAAGAGAGGCGATGATTGCTTTTGATAATACTGCGATAAATCTGGTGGTGCTCGAGCTGCCCTCTGTTGTTGAGATCCATTTCGATAGTGACAGCCAAACGATCAACACCCTCCTTGAGACTACAAAGATTATCTGAGAGAACATGGGGGAGCATGGGAATGCAAGTTCCCACAAGATAGGTAGAGTTTTTTCTTTGGATCGCTTCTAAGTCTAAATAGGAACCTTTTTTGACGTAGTAGGAGGCATCGGCTACGTGTACAAAAAGCTTGTACCCTTTTTTGGTCTTTTGGATCGAAAGGGCATCATCGAAATCTTTGGCTGTTTTCGGATCGATTGTGATGGTAAAAAGATCGGTAAGATCGGTCCTTTCAGAGTGTTGAGATTTGACAACCTCTGATCCAAACGCACGAGCCTCGCGAAGAGCCTCCTCAGGAAACTCTTTCGGGAGGGTATACTCCTCTTTAATCGCATCGAGATCTTTTAAAGGGTCGAATATGGAGCCTAGCTTTCTCTCAAATGTGAGGTGAAGTTGGTTGCGCAGAGAGTGAACCTCCATAAGGATTCTATCCCCCACTTCTACAGGGGTTGTAGGGAGTGGCACATGCGCTAGCTCACTTTCGCCCTGTAAGGAGGCCCGCACACTCAAAGCTCCCGGTTTGATCTCTACGACAGTCCCTAAAATAGAGGCCCTAGTCCTTTTTACAACGCGGTTCACCCTCCCTTCGGGGCCCTTCTTATTACGCCCCTCAAGAGAGAGAATCTCCACTTCAACTAAATCTTGATCCATCGCGTTCAAGATGAGATGTTTTGGGATAAAAACATCATACTCTTTTAAACTAACAAATCCAAAACCGCTCTGGTGGATCGAGATTTTTCCCACATTTTCGGTTGATTCGCTCAGAGGCGATTTATGACCGTTCAAATGGTACACGTCTGAATTTTTAGTTAGATAACCCTCTCGTGTTAGCTCATCGACAAAAAGGGATAAAATCACTCTGAGCTTATTGGGGAGGCGAAAAGATTTGGTGAGGTCGTGTAATTGAAACGCATCGCGCCCCTTTTTTTCTAGAAAGGTTCTGATCAACTCAAGACATTGCTGCATTTCAGCTTTTAAATGGGGAGCTTGGATCGCGAAGCTTTTCTCTAATTCTAAGGGATTGTCACTGTTTTTTTTCGTCAAGGGGGACCAGCTTTGTTCTAAACGGTTGCTTTTCTTTGTTTATGTGCTTTTATTGTATTTTGAAGCAATGCATAAACTGTCATTGGTCCTACACCACCGGGAACTGGAGTTATGGCACTTGCTTTTTGCTGTACGCTCAAAAAATCGACGTCGCCGATAAGTCGATCATTTTGACGGGTTATCCCCACATCGATAACAATGGCACCCTCTTTGATATGCTCTTGTTTGATAAACTCGGGTCTACCTATGGCGGCAACCAAAATGTCGGCCCGTTTGGTATGAAAAAATAGATCTTTTGTTCCCTGGTGGCATAAAGTCACTGTCGCATCTATCGTCGATTTCTGAGAGAGTAAAAGAGAGAGGGGGCGGCCTACTATAGAACTCCTGCCAATAATACAAACCTCTTTTTGCATGAGATCGAGTTGGTAAAATCGCATTAGCTCAAAAATACCTAGTGGAGTGCAGGGCAAAAGACCCGATGTGTCGCCTAAAGAAAGACGTCCCAGGTTGTAAGGATGCAAACAGTCAACGTCTTTTTTAGGATCGATCGCTTCAAAAATCCTTTTTTGGCAAATGTGAGGGGGTAGTGGCAACTGCACTAAAATTCCATCCACATCACCTCTAGCATTCCATCGTTTGATAGTTTCCAAAAGCTGTATTTCCGAAACATCCTCTGGTAAATGGCAAATAGAAGACTGGATAAAAACCTCTTCACAGCTCTTTTTCTTGATCGATATATAGGAGAGAGAAGAGGGGTGATTCCCAACAAGGACAAAAACCACATGGGGTGGGGTCTTTCTGTCGACTTCAAGTTTTTCTCTAAGTGAGCGACTCGCAGCTCTACCATCTAAAAGAAGAGTCATTTCAGACCTTCAAAATGTTTCTGTTTTAGCCTCTTGTTGGAGGCAAAAATCGACTGGGGTTGAAAAAAAGTCAAGGGGGTATTCTCCATCGTACATGCCTCACCACCCGCCTCCTCTACGATAAGGGAGCCGGCAGCAAAATCCCAGGGGAAGAGCTCGTGTGCTTTGTAATAGGAGAGTCGGCCACATGCAACCCAGGCTAAAGAGAGAGCTGAGGTTCCAAAGTGACGGCTGAAATTCTCAATTTCTTCAGAAACTTTTATCGGCTTTTCGTTCAAAGTTGCCCCATTTCCCCGAGAAGCTACAAATAATTCCTGAAAATAGGGGGCATAGATCACCCCTATCTGGGCTTTTGTGTGTTCTACGTAGCATATAGAAACACAGTATAAAGGCAAGAGATGGGTGAAATTCTGGGTTCCATCAAGAGGATCGATCACCCAGTAGTTCTTTGTATTCGCGTTATAAGGCCCACCCTCTTCCCCTATGATCCCATCTTCTGGAAAATACTTTTGGATTCCCTCTACGATAATTTTTTCACAAGCGCGATCCACATCAGTCACGGGGTCGTTGAACAAAGTGTCTTTGTACTGAACATGATGCACCTCATTGAATTGAGAAAAAGCAAATTTGCCCGCTTCAAGAGACAGTTGTTTAGCTAATTCGAGTCTAGTCGGTTTCATAATTTTTCCTCTTGAATAGCTGTTTTTTTGGCGCGCTCTTTAATGTCAGATGGGGATAAAAAAGGGAGCTTCGATCTTTTGATCTCCTCCAAACTCACCTTACGAAAAAAGGGATTTTTTGGCGAAAAGAAGCGATTTTTTTTCCAACCAAAAAGGGGGAGGGTGTCTCTTTGAAAAAAAGGGGAAATTTTTAGGGCAACAAATCGGTAAACCAAAAATACTCCGGCATCTAAAGCTGGTCCTAAAAAAAGATCTTCAAAGGGGTGTGCAAAGAAACCTAGCAAGGTACACTCCAAAAGGGAAAAAAGAAATAAGAAAGCTAAAATGGGGGGGAGGATAAGGGCCCCTTTTACAGATGGGAGATAGGGTGTAGCAAGACTCATCAACAGAGTCATGGAAGCGCACAAAAATAGGTAAAAGCCCAGTGGTGTACTCAGATGGATAAGGTCAAAGAAAAGGCCTAAACAAAGGGCTATCCAAAAAGCTTTGGTTCTATCAAAACTGAGGGCTGTCACTAGAGTGGTTAATGCAACAAAATGGACTACCATGCTTGGAGTCGATGGTTGATTAGTTCATAGCGCTCTTGCATCCTAAGTGCAAAATTACGGTCGTGGGTAACCAAAACGACTGCCTGGGGAAGAGAGAGCAAAAGCTCCATCATCTGTAAGGCTAAATCCTGGTCTAACTGGCCTGTAGGTTCATCGGCAAAAATGATTTTAGGATTGTTGACAAGAGCTCTTGCAAAAGCAATCCGTTGTTTTTGCCCCCCGCTCAAAAACTTTGTCAAAGTGTCCAGTTTGTCCTCCATCTGCACCTTCTGCAAAAGTGTTAGAGCCTCAATTTTTGAAAGCCTTTCCCCCTTTATCAATCTAGGGAGTTCGAGATTTTCAAAAACAGTCAAATCTGGATTGAGATAATGAAATTGAAAAATAAAACCTATTTTCTCGTTGCGAACTTTATGACTTTGCGTGTCCACAGTCTCTTTTGCCAACTCAACAAACCCAGCATCCGCAGACTCAAGCAGACCGAGAATATTAAGCAAAGTGGTTTTCCCGCTACCCGAAGGGCCTACGATGGCGATCTTTTTCCCCTCCTCGATAGCGAGATTGACTTCGGTAAATAGCTTTCTGTCCTCAAAACTCTTACACAGGTTTTTTGCCACTAAAATCATAAAGACCTCAGCAGTTCACTGGGTTTATATCTAGTCGCTTTGGCTGCAGGGATCAGCCCTGCAATCCAGGCAATTAGGGGAGTGCCGATCAAGACAACAGTAAGTGAAAAGGGGCTCAGAGAGGTGGGGATAGAGTGGGAAAAAAGATTTTCGTAGCCATGAAATATCTGGAGGTTATGCAAAATGGAGGGGAGTTTTTTCATGGTGATAAAAGCCAGCCCAAGCCCGCACAAAGAGCCAAAAGAGCCAAGGACAAGCCCAAGTCCTGCATAAATTCTTTTAAGCGATCCGGGGCTGGCACCCAATGCGGTAAAAAGGGCAATCTCCTTTTTAGACTGGTAAACGATAAGCAGCAAAACAGAAACTATATTGCTTGCGGCTACAATAAGAACAATAAACGCTATCAGACTATAGAGCAGGCGATCGCTTTGAAAAGAGAGGAGAATGTCTTTGACAAAACCGTATTCAGTGTAGGGGATAACGGTAAAGTAGGAATCCAAGCCTGCATTTTTTAGGGCTTTTTCTATTTTTGTTGCCAATAAAGGGGCTGAAGAGCTCTCTTGCAACTGGATTCTGATGCCGCTTGTCAAAATGGGGTCTAAAGACTCCATTTGTCCAAGGCTTGCCAGTCTGGATACAAAAGAGTAGGGGGCAAAAAGGCATTTCGGCCCCACTTGTAAGGTCCCAGCATCATAAAAGCCTACCACTTCAAAAGGGTTGTTTTCTTCAATAGTGGCTGTGGAAAAGCCATTGTAGATGGTTAACTGGCCCACGTCATGCACTTTGGCGCCCATTTGTTGGAAACTCATAGGCAGGTAAAGGGGGATGTAAGCGGTTCTTTGTGTTGCAGGCTCCGGAAGCAGGGCGAGAGTCGTCGCATCGTAGGACATGATGTAGGAGGCTTGGGAGATGAGGTTGTAGCCATGCTGCTTTTCTGAGAAGACCTTTAATCGCATCATAGCACCAGTAATCTCATACTCCTCGGCTTGTTGAACCAGATGTTCTTTTTTTAGGTCATCTAAAATGGAAAAAATGTTTTTAACCAGGTCGACTGGCTGCCCATTGACATCTAACAAAGGTTTAGGAAAATCTTCGGGGAGCTCTTCGTCAATCAGGGGATTGATTTCTATCGGCGAGGCGGAGAGTTTTTTTTCTTTTAAAGAGAGGGTTCTGTAGTTGCTGTCGTATTTATACAGATCTATTTTGCTATAGTAAGATTCGTGAAAATTCTCTGTGGGGAGAATTTTAAGAGGTCCGTGTATCGAGGTAAGCCGGTAAATCCAACCCTTTTCAATCCCGTCCGCAATCGATAGGAATACGAGTGAAAGCCAGGTGACAAGGGTGATAATAAAAAGAGAAATAAAAGACATAAGGGAAGAGGAGATCTCCCCTTTTTTCGGAATGATGTAACGAAAAATTGTCTTTAATGCAAACAAAGGTTTTTTTGAAAGAAATTATTTCTTCTCTTTATACATTACGTGCTTTTTTACGATAGGATCGAATTTCATCAACTCTACACGACCAGTGGTGTTGTTCTTGTTCTTCTGGGTAGAGTACATGTGGGAAGATTCGCTACTTCTCAATTGAATTGTATGACGGGCAGCTTTCTTTTTGGCCATTTTGAATACCTTAGAATTCTTTCCTAGAGATTCTAGCGCTTTTTTGAATTATATGCCACAGAAAGGTGTAGAGACTGAAGGGATAAAATATTTATTATTATAAAATATTTATTGCAAAGCGGTTTTTTATTTTTTGAGGGATCCAAATAAACTATTATTGGAAATAAATTTTTCAAACTATGCGCCTCTCATCCATTTATGTGTCTAAAACCAACAGGGGGTAAAACGGATGAGAGAGCTTGCAAGAAAAGGGATAGATTAAGCTAAATTTCTGTGAACTAGTTGAGGATTCCTTTTTTCTGCAAAAAGAGCAAATGCACGTGCTGAGATGACTTTTGTGGCTGCTGCTGCTACATGACCGACAGTATTTGCTGTAACTGGGTGCATGCCTCTAAAAAAGCCCAGACCAAAGCTTGAAACAAAAAATGTAACACTGGCAAGGATTTCACTCCGTTTCTCAGTATGAAATAAACCTTTGCTAGATAAAGATTGTAGAGCAGAGGGTAGCTGAAGCCAAGTCGCAAATACTTTTCGAAGAGTGATCAACCCAGCCCAGTCCCCAAAAGGGATATTGGTCAATAACCCCAAAGCATAGGAGTGCCATCCGAAAACCGCCCCTTTTAGAAACGAATTGGGCGCGGCCTCATACATAGCCCGACCTGCAAGTGTCATTATCGAGATCCCTAAAGCAGGGGCTAGCCAGGAAATTTTTCGGAGAATATTTACATTTGATCCTGCTAATTTGTCTACTGTATTAGATGGATAAAATAGAACATTCATGAGTCTGGTATTTGACAAAATTAGAGGGCTAGTTAATGCTGCAAACCCATAAGCAAAAGGTCTTGGCGCTCGAAGAGATTGACTCATAACAGAAAAAAAATTCGCTGTGCTGTGCTGGATCGAACAATCTAATGGATGTGTTACCATAATTAACCTTAATTAGTTATCTTTTTTAGTTAATATATCAGCGCTTAATTAATTGATAAACCCCTAAATCAAAAAGCTTAATATAATATAAAAAAGGGCATATTGTATTTAATATAATTTAAGCTTTGAAAGGATAATTTCACTCATTTTTAAATGATCCAAAAGAATTTTCTTTTGGGGGTAAGCGCTCGACAGTATTTGGGCTTTTCTCAAAAAAAGGATCTTCGAGATTAGGATGTTTTTTCATCAAGATTAGCTAGGGATGTCGATTTTTTTTAAAAAGGGGTATTTAAAATCTCATGCATCGTGTGTGTTGAAGTATTCTAGTTATGCGGTGCATTGTACACACCCCCGTCATAATTATTAAAGAAGAGAGGACTATTGAGGCATTATTCTCGTTATGATCTTCTACTTGAGATAAAAGCCCGCAGCATAGAACGATAACGGACAAAGCCATGAGAGTTCGCTCTAAGTGATCTCTTTGCAGGCTGGCATCATGGAATCGATAGTAATCATCAATCCAATGGATGTCGTAAATTCTAGACACTTCATTTTCTATCATAGGGGCCCTTTTTAAGGTTTTACTGGTGAATCGACCCTAAATAATAGATTGTGCCCCTATTTTATTTCCTCTTTTATTGTATTCAGCAAAAGGTTCAAGGGTTATTTGACCGATTTTCCCATTCTTTTTTGGTGATACGATAGAGAACCTGCCTGCCGACAGACAACTTTTTAAAGAAGGGGTCGGCATCAAAATCGTCTTTGGGATTACGGTGCATCCCGAGCTTTTCCATCACATGCATTGATGCAACATGTTCATGATGACAAAAAGCGACGATTTCCTCTAATTGGAGTACTTTGAATCCATAGTCTAATACTGCTTTTGCCCCTTCTGTTGCATACCCTTTACCCCAGTGTTCAAAAGCAATTCTCCATCCTACAGCAACTGTAGGTGTAAAGGGGAGGGGATATGTCTCGTGATCTAAAGGGTATATGCCTATTGTCCCAATAAATTCCTCACTATCACGGAGGGAAACTGCCCATCTTCCCCAGCCTTCTTTGTCAATTTTTTCTTTGTTCCTGATTGCCAAATTATCGCTTTCTTCCTTTGTGTATTTTGCCAGGTACACCATTACGCGCGGATCAGAATTGAGCTTAGCAAAGGCTGGAAAATCCTCTTCTTTCCAATTGCGTAAAACTAACCGATTAGTCTTTAAAACAGTCATCTCTTTTTCTTCCAGGCTTTTAGGGTTAAGAGGGTTTTTTTTTGAATTACTAAAACAAATATTTTTTCACTACAGAAAAGAAAAGGAATCAAGATTCGGTCTTTTCAATCTTTTTGAATAGTTAGCTAATAGGTTAAGTTTGTCTTTGATTCTACCTTTAGTTTTTTTTGCAGCAGATTTAAGCGCTATTTTCAAAGAAAGATTGAATTTTTCTAGAGGGTTGGAACTTTCCAATAGATCAAACAGCTGTTGTTGCGACCTGTTTTAGTTCTAAGCTATCTCTTTTTTCGGTAAGGTGAGGGAAGGGGATGCGCGTTTTTGGTTCGATATCAAGAGGGGAGGGGCCTAACTTTTTGTATTGTAAAAGACCCAAAGCGCCAATCATGGCTCCATTATCAAGTGCAAGCTTTTTGGAGGGGAAAAAAACGGGGCAGGGAAAATCTTTAAAATAACCCCTTAAACTCTTGCTAGAAGCAACACCACCCCCAAAAAAAACCGCTTTGGCTTGAAATTTTTCTACTGCCAAAATCGCCTTTTGATAGAGGTCTTTGAATACTACATGCTGAAAGGAGGCGCAAATGTCTTCGACTTGGTAGAGTGGATTTTTTTTAGCATAAAGAACTTGCGTCTTCAGTCCGCTAAAAGAAAATGATAAAGGGGCATCCCGTACTTTACAGCTTTTAAGGGGAACTTTTATCAAGTCTCCTTTTGATGCCAGTTTTTCAACATGGGGCCCTCCCGGATAAGGGAGATCGCAGATTTTTGCGCACTTGTCAAAACACTCACCCATCGCATCGTCTATTGTAGAACCGATTGTTTCTACGTCAAGCGGAGTCCTCATCCAGTTAATTTGAGTGTGCCCCCCCGATATCACGATCCCTATCGCTCCAAAAAGGTCGAAGGCCCCTTTATTTTCCAAAAGAGGAGCCACAAGATGCGCATGCACATGGTTTACAGCTACAAAGGGGATATTAAGCGTTAGCGAGAGCATTTTTGCAAACGTTAAACCAATAGAAATCGAACCAATGAGCCCCGGACCATAAGCGGCACATATTAAGGAGAGATCCCCCTTTTTCACTTGAGCTCTTTGAAGGGCCTCCTCAAAACAGGGGAGAATTTTTTCTACGTGCTCTCTTGCGGCCAGCTCAGGAAAAACGCCCCCAAACTGGCTGTGTAAGTCAACTTGGGAATAGATCACATTGGAAAGAACCTCAAAGCGGTCATTGATAACAGCTATCGATGTCTCGTCGCAGGTGCTCTCTATTCCCAGTACAATCATTTTATATCCAGAAGTTCGATTTCAAAGACAAGATCTTCACCAGCTAAAAAATGGTTGGCGTCAAGAGTTACGCTCTCTGCATCTAATGCAGTAATGGTTACTGGTTGGCCACGAATTTCTAGCATGGATCCCACCTCTAGTTCGAGATCCTTTGGAAAAAGTTCCCTTTTTAATCGTCCAATAAGATCCGGATTTTTTGGTCCGTAACCCTCACTAAAAGGGATCTCAAAAGTTTTTTTCTCACCAACAATTAGACTCAATACGGCCTTTTCAAAGCCCTCGATGACCTGTTTTTGCCCCATCTCAAAAGTAAAAGGTTCTCTATCAACTGAAGAGTCAAATGTTTGGCCGTCCTTTTTTTTGCCTGTATAGTGCACAGTTGCAATTTTAGACATGAATGCCCCCTTGTAGGTTGGTTTTTTTTACTAAAGCTCGAGAAAGTCTCTCTTGAATTGGGGCATAAAGACCATGAGAGGGGATATCTAGATCGACGAAGGCCTTTTTGATTTTATCAACATCCAGACGGCGCAGCATCTCGTATAGATTTCTAGCAATTCCACTAGGGTCTTGTTTGGAACCAAGATTATACAGGGGGAGATTCCAATGATAGGTAACGTCGCCATATCCGACAATCGCTTCAAAGTCTGCAGAAATATTGTTGGTTAATTCGCAGTTGGGCGAGTAGTGGCGCAAGAGTTGCCCCGGGCAAATAGGTGCAGATTCCACAGAATTAGTTGTGTGAATAGTAAAATGCTCTCGGAGGCGCTCAATCGGGGTGGCCCCCAATCGACCTATCTCCAAATAGCCCTCTTTTTGGATGATGATCGTCGACTCTAACCCATGAATCGGGGGCGCACCCTCAACCATTGGGACCTGCCCATCGTAATCCTCTTCAATATGCCAAGCCCGTGTTGCGGATGGGAGGCCCGAGCGGTTGGCCGAAGGAGCTGCCAAGGGGCCCACTTCCCGTATCAAATCTAAAAATACCGGATGATTGGGAATTCTTACCGCCAGAGTATTCAACCCAGCGGTGATAGCTGTGTCGAGCTCTTTTTTTAAAGGGGCCACTAAGGTAAGGGGGCCAGGCCACATGGATTTTAGGTATACTAAAAGTTGAGCATCGATATCCACAAACTCCAAAATCTGTTCAACGGAGGAGAAATGGACAATTAAAGGGTTAATTGGTGGGCGCCCTTTTAGAGAAAAAATTTTACGTATGGCTCTAGGGGAGTGGATGGACGCGGCCAATCCAAAGACCGTCTCACTGGGGACAGCTACCACCTCGTCATTTTTCAAAAGTTTTACGGCTTCGTGAAATTTAACAATCATACTCGGCTGAAAATAGTACCAAAAAAAACCAAAAGGGGGAAGGGATTAAAGGGACATTTCCAGAGCCTTGATCAAAAAAGGGGGATGTGGCGCTTAGTTCAGGGTTTTCTTAAAGGTGAGCTTTTTGTTAGTATTCCCCATAACTTATTCATAGTAGGGAGGGTACATGCTCAAAGCCTGTTTTTTGTTTGGAGGGAAGTCCTTTGAACACGAGGTGTCGGTGAGCTCGATGCGCTCCGTTTTTTTAGCCTACATTTCTAAAAAATTTGATATAACTATCGGCGGATTGGATTTAGAGAATAGACTTCAGTTTTTTTCTCACGAGGAATTTCTTGAGCAATTTCAGGAATACAGCAGATTTGAAAAAGCTGACCGTCCAGCAAATTATGAGGATTTAAAAAAATTTGACGTAGTGTTTCCCTTGATGCATGGAGACTATGTAGAGGATGGATCCCTGCAAGGCCTTTTTTCTCTATTTGGGATCCCTTTTGTGGGACCTAGTGTCCTTTCGTCATCTGTCTGTATGGATAAAGAGGTCGCTAAAAGACTCCTGATTCAAGCTGGGTTAAAAGTTGCCGATTGGATTTCTGTGGGCCCTTTTGAGATGTTAGAAATTGAGGAGGTAACAGAAAAAATAGGCTATCCCTGTTTTGTAAAACCCGCATCAAGCGGATCCTCCTGCGGAGTCTCAAAAGTACATTCAGCAATTGAGCTAGAGAAAGCGGTTTTGGAGGCGCGCCGTTTTTCGAAAAAGGTTCTGATTGAAAAAGCGATTACCGGAATGGAGTTGGAGTGCGCCGTTTTGGGTTTGGAGGATCTATTGGCGTCTCGAGTTGGACAGATCATTCCGCAAAAAGAGTTCTACGATTATGAATCAAAATACGTATTGCGTGAAGCTGCGGTGATCGAGGCTCCGGCAAATATTCCCGATAGCCTAGAAAAAGAGATCAGACAGGTCGCTTTGAAAGTTTTTAGGGTTCTTGATTGCGAAATGATGGGGCGTGTCGACTTTTTTTATGATGGGGAACTTTATGTAAGCGAGGTCAATACGATTCCGGGATTCACTCCGATAAGCCTCTACCCTAAACTGCTCGAACTTACAGGTATCGGGTATAACGAATTGATTGATCAATTACTGGAAATGGCGATCAGGTCTCATCACCATAGAGAACGTCAAGCTCCATTAGCTCCCAATTCTCTATGTCTCCCTTAAGATAATAGACGTTCACATCAACCGCTTTTTCAAGGTACTCGGCAGCTCGTTTAGCTCGAAACCCGTGAGCACAATGGACCACTAATGTGGCGGTCGTTGGCAACGTCTTATAAAGTGCGGGAAGTTTATCTAGTGGGATATTTATTGCTCCACGTATACGCTTGTCAAAATGCTCTTGGGGAGTTCTTACGTCAAGAATAACCACAGAGGGGCAGGTTGATGAGAGCAATTGTTTGAATTGCCCTAGAGTCAATGGTTCCATATTTACCCCGAGATTTTTTTAACCTTCAAAAGGGGAAAGGTTAATTCAAAAAGAATATTTTGTCACCTTAAAATTAGTGAGAAAATCTAGGTGAGTAAGTACCTTAAAAGGGAAAATTAGAGAGAAGATTATTATTTTCTTCATTGAAATTTTCTCAATATTAAAGTATGTTTGTTTTATTCCCCAACCAAAAGTAATTGGAGTGATAATATGAAAATTCGATCAATTTTAGCTGCGGCTTTAGTTTCACTACTTTCTATCAATGCTTATGCATCTGATGATGAACACAAAGAGAAAGATGATATCGTTGTAGAGAGTGTTTTTTCTACAGAAACAAATGATGATGAAGAAAAAGAGGAAACTGTTGTCGTAGAACCCGACGCACCTGCAGAGAATTCCTAGGTAGATAAATTCTTACCGGCGTCTTTTATACCGCCGGTAAGTTGGCCAAACATGCATAAGATAAAAAAATATCGCTCCTGGTTTTGGGTCGTATTT
>RGXB01000220.1 GCA_010029555.1 bacterium | reverse complement strand
TCCATGAGGAAATCTAACCGTTTTGCTCAACTTCAATAGAACGAGTATCGATTTTAGTAGGCTCAATCATGGCGGACCAGATCGAAAGAATCAAGCAGCTCGCTAGGAAAATTCCCCCAAGGATCGCTGTAAATTTTTTCAAAACGTCGGCTGTGGAGGCTCCAAAAAAGGCGCTTGCCGATTCACCCCCAAAAGTGGCCCCAAGACCCATGGATTTGCTTTCTTGAATAAGCACACTAAAGCAGGTGATAAGACATATAAGAACAAATAAAATCAAAGAGAAATAGTATAAAAAGATCATAATGTTTCAAGTTGTTGTAGGATTTGGATAAAAGTTTCTATGTTGTTGGAGGCGCTCCCAACCAAAAGGCCATCAGCGACTTTGGCAAGATTTTTGGCGTTTGCTGCGTTCACCGAGCCACCATAAAGCACCAGCGCGTTAGGGAAAAGCTTTTTAATATTTTCGACCAGGGCTGCAATAGTAGAAGCCTCGGGAATTTTCCCGCTGCCGATAGACCAAATCGGCTCATAGGCGATGATAGGAGAGCTGAAAGTGGGGGGTATCACATCGAGCAGCTGGTGGGAAATCGTGGCTAGGGTAAGATTTTTTTCATGCTCTTCTTGGGTTTCGCCAACGCAAAAAATCGGTTGCAAGCCCTCATTGAGACAAAGAGTAAATTTCTTCTTTAAGACCTCTTTGTCTTCATGAAAAAGCCTCCTTCGCTCAGAATGGCCAATAAGGCAATAGCTTGCTCCTAAAGATTTTAGTAAATGGGCAGGGACTTCACCGGTATAGGGGCCAGTTTCAAATGCGCTCACATCCTGTGAGCACAACGGAAAAGGGGAGGGGATTTTCTGTAAAAGGTAGGGATAGGGGGGAGCGAGGACAACTTTTGTTTTGAGTGTCTTTAAGCTCGATAGCCTCTTAATGTAGGCTTCAATATCCAGAGAATGGGCTTTAAAATTAGCTACAAGATACATGTATCAAATCCATTTTAGCCCTTTTGAATCCCTTTTGCAATAGAGTTCTTTGGGTGGTTCTTTTTTTGAAAACATTATTTAGGTAGGGGAGGGAATTTTTTAAACAAGGTTCATGCTAAAAAGCACTTGAATGTCGTTTATCGATTTAATGAAGGATAAATTGATGTCTAAACCGGAGCGGTAGACAGTGGAGATTCCAGCGCGAAACTCTAGATAGGGGGGCTCGGTGCTTCGCCAAAAACCATTATGGTGTTCAAAGCGGACGGTCCAATTAGGCAAAAAGTGCCATTCAAGCCGGCTGATAAAAGTATTTCTGCGGTCCGAAAGGGGGGTCAATGCAAGGGTATCGATCGGATAGGCCATATCAAGCTGATAGTTCTCTTTGTCGTCAATAGACTTTATGCGCAAAGACAAATACTGCTCTTTCAG
>RGXB01000219.1 GCA_010029555.1 bacterium | reverse complement strand
CATCCTTTAAGCATCACCAGCACAGATGCCGCTGGCAATCAAAGCCAACCTACCGCTGTGGGCACTTACTCCATTGACACTATAGCGCCAACAGCGCCCTCTGTAGGTTCGGTATCACAAGACACCGGCGTAAGTGCTACGGATAAAATCACCAGCGCTACCAGCTTGACCATTACCGGTGGCCCTAATGCTGCCGAGGTTGGCTCCATCATCAACGTCTACGACACCTCGAGTGGCACACCAGTCCTTGTAGGCACTGCCACAGTTCTAACTGGTGGTTACTACACAGTTACCACCAGTTTCTTGGCCGATGGAAGCCACCCGCTTTACATTACAGCCACCGACACCGCAGGTAACGAGTCTATGCCAACTTCGCTTGGCACTTGGAATATTGACACTGTAGCGCCAACAGCACCCTTTGTAGGCTCCGTATCCCAGGACACTGGCACAAACACTACCGATAAAATCACCAGCGATACCACGCTTACCATTACTGGCGGCCCTAATTCTGCAGAGCCTGGTACCACCATCACCGTCTACGATAACGGTTCCCCTGTTGGCACTGCGGTTGTTGCAGCGGATGGTTCCTACTCTGTCACCACATCCAGCCTCAGCGATGGTATCCATCCTTTGAGTATCAGATTAACCGATGCCGCAGGTAACCAATCCTTACCAACTTCAATTGGCAACTGGACCATCGATACGTTCGATCCAATCCAGCCTACCCTTACAGCCAACAATGGCTTGCCTCTTGTAAGCGGTTTAGCTAACAGCGCTGAACCTGGCTCCACCGTTTCTGTTGTCATCGGGGGCGCAACTTATACCACTACCGTTGATAGCACTGGTGCATGGTCTGTCAACCTGGCAACCGCAATCCCAACCTCAGGCTCTGCACCCGCTCTTGCAACCGGAACTTTCCCCATCGCGGTTTATTCCACCGATGTTGCGGGTAATTCCACTACCCCTGTGGTTTCTAATCTCGTAGTCACCACCATCGGGCAACCTGCTCCTTCTATTACCTCAAACCCCAGCACCAGCGATACCACTCCGGTGATCTCTGGTAACTCCGAGATCGGCAGCACGGTCACCCTGACTCTTCGCGATGCTAACAACAATGTGATCGCGACTTACTCTAATGTGCCAACCACTTCATCTGGAACATGGTCGGTAAACCTTCAAACCGCCATTCCTGATTTACCTAACACAGGACCAATCGCTCCTCTTGTGAATGGCAACAGCTATAACCTTTCGGCCACTGCAACCGATGCCAGCAATCAGTTTACCTCGGTGGCTGTCACCCAGAAACTGGTTATCGATACCACTGCGCCAAATATGCCGGCGATCACCTCGCCTATCATCACCAATGATTCCACACCGCTGTTCACTGGTACTGCAGAACCCGGCAGCATG
>RGXB01000218.1 GCA_010029555.1 bacterium | reverse complement strand
GTTGGTGTTGATGCCCAAGGCAACCTCTATGCTGGGTTATCTTCAAATACCTTGTCGTTAATCAGCAGTTTTGACACTACCACCATCATGGGCACGGGCACTGCGGGCAGCGTCATTGCTGTTAACACTGCAGCTACGGTTGGTAATACAGGACAAATGGTTTTCCTTTCGGATGGCACCATTGTTATTGCAGACAATACACGCAACAACATCCGCGTGGGCACACCCATTCCAAGTCTGAAGAATCCAGGCAAGCAGATTGTTGTTTTTGATCAACTCCTTACCTTCGATAATGCAGCCCTTGAAGGCTTGGGGATTCAATCCAATGGCTACCCCGAACCGCTTTCCATCACCCTCACGGTGACCAAGGGGGTTTTCTCTCTTTCACAAACCACCGGGCTTACATTCACTACGGGCGATGGCACCAATGATATCACCATGACTTTTACCGGTAGCATGGCGAACATCAATGCCGCTCTTACAGGTTTGGTTTACAATTTTGATGAAGTAACCTACTCTGCCATCAACTCAGATACTTTGACCATTAGCACACCTTATACTGTTGGCGGCGTAACCAGCACCATCACCCAGGTGGTTCCGATTCAAATTGTCAAACCTCCGGTCATCACTCCAGTTGCCGATAAAGTAGTTAATCTTGGAACCGCAATACCTGCTGCAACCTTCACGGTTACTGATGCCGATACCGCAGCCAATGCACTTACCTACACGATCACCAGCAGCAATACTGCACTTGTGCCAAACTCTGGATTAGTGCGTACTCCCGGTACAGTCACAGGCGCAACAGTAGCACCTGCAAGTGCTGCAAACAGCCTTGCGATTACCGCAGTCGTTGGCGCTCCCGACCTTTTAGCAACAAGTGACACCGGTACATCATCCTCAGATAATCTTACCTCGGATACCACCCCAACCTTTGCTGTCAGCATCGGGTCAGGATCTGGTATTCAGGTGGGTGATGTCGTTGCCATCTATAATGGCACCACGAAAATCGGCGAGGCTATTGTTACCGCTGCGGATATCACGGCTGGCAGCATCCAGGTTACCACCAGCGCTCTCGCAGATGGCAACTACTCCAACATTACTTCGAGCGTGATTTTTGGAACCACCCGTGGTGCAATTTCCGCGCCTCTTTTTCCTGCACTGGTTATTGATGCTACTGCGCCATCCGCCAATGGCTTGCCAGACCTAAACCCGGCAAGCGACACGGGAAGTTCCACTACCGACAATGTCACCAACGACACTACACCCACTTTCAACATCCCCCTTACGGGAACTGGTGCAGTGGCAGGTGATGTGATCCAACTGTACAACGGTTCCACCTTGATCGGCACCTACACCCTGACCGCTGGCGATATCACCGCCAATGGTGCATCCCTGACCACCAGCACGCTT
>RGXB01000217.1 GCA_010029555.1 bacterium | reverse complement strand
ATTTCCGGAACCACTCCACCGAAGCGCGCATGTTCTTCGATTTGCGTGGCGACCACGCTCGAGAGCACGTCATTGCCACCCATGACGACGGCGGCTGCAGTCTCGTCGCAGCTCGTCTCGATGCCGAGGATCACCGTTGCGTCGTCGACGTTCACGGTCTGCTCCGTGCGATCTCGCGGATGCGCTCTGCGAAGGCATCACTTTGGATGTCCTGGCACCACATCACGATCGCGTCGTCGGTGTTCTCGTAGTACTTCTTGCGGATTCCCGCAGGCGCAAATCCGAATCGTCGATACAAATCCTGGGCGACGTGATTCGTGTGGCGAACCTCGAGCGTGAGTGCCTGGAATCCACGCTCGCGTGCCTCCCAAGCCAACTCGAGCATCAGCTCGGTCGCGACCCCACAGTTCTGCCATCGCGGGCTGACGGCGATGTTCGTGATGTGGGCGTCGTCATTCGAAAACAGCAGTCCGCAGTAGCCGACGAGTTCGCGACCGACGCGGGCGACGAGATAGAGCCGCTGGTTGCGATACATCATCTCGATCTCGTCCTGGAACACCTTCTCGGTCCACGGCTTCGGATACACCGCATTTTCGATCGGCATGATCTCGCGAATGTCGCGACGCTGCATCTGCACGATCACGAGCTCGGGATTCGACTTGTCGGCCTGTTGCGGGCCGTGTCGTTTGACGATGCGATCGAGGATGCTCACGACGACCTCGTCGACCAATTGATCTCGGCATCCGGCTGGCGCAGATAGCGAGGCGAGACGTCCTTGGCCGCCACCCACTCCTCGCGACGAGCCCGCTCGTAACCGATCCGTGCGACGTGTGCCGCGCTCGGCACGGCGCTCGCCTCGGCGGCGAATTCGAACGCCGGAACGACGCCGCTCAATCGCTCGGTGAAGTCCTCACGATGTCGAAGCGCGCCAGTCCCCGCGAGGACGACCGACTGCCCACGATCTGCAATGTCGACGATGCAGGACTCGACGGATCCGATCTGCACCTCGCCCACCTGGCGCATCGCGCCATCAAGGGTCCTGTTGAGCGACCAGAACACCTCTCCTCGACGCGCGTCGATCACCGACGCAACGACGTCACACTCGCTCGTCACGCTACGCGCGACGGCCTCCACACTCGACACTTCGATGACGCCGACGTCGAGCACTTGGGCGAGCGCCTTGGCACTTGCGATTCCGACACGCATGCCGGTGAAGAGCCCCGGACCGACGTCGACGGCAATTCCGCCGACATCTCGCAGGTCAATGCGAGCCTGCGAGCACACATGCTGGATCATCAGCGTGAGTGCTTCGGCATGCTGCCGGTCGCTGCGAATCTCGCTGAATGCAACGACGTCTTCGCCGTCGTGCAGCGCGACGCTCACCGATTCCGTCGCCGTGTCGAGTGCGAG
>RGXB01000216.1 GCA_010029555.1 bacterium | reverse complement strand
ATCATCGATCTGATTTCTTGCGCTTGAACTTAATTGCAATAAAAGTTGTTCTGGGCTGTCTTCATTGGGTTGGAAAATTATTCCTTGCTTTTGAGCCTCAATAGCTTTCATCCGTGCGCCTACAAGATTGCCTGCCAATTGAAGTTGGCGTGCTTCCATCAACAATGCGATGGTTTTTGCCTTGTCATTTTCCGGAGTAGGCGGGGCAGGCGGAATCACTGGTGCGGTAACTACTGTAGGAGTAATTAAAGGATTTGATGTGATTGCAGGTGCTGAAATTTTGGTTTCTGCCGGAGTAGTCTTGTCCGCTACTGTTTTGACACGATTTTTTTCAATATCTTTCAATAGTGCATCGGGGGTATCACCACCCAAGCTTTCCGATTTAACCTTCATGCCCTTAACCATGAAGGCTAGGCCCGCAGCTTTTTCTGGATTTCCAGATTCAAGCGCTATTCTTGCTTCTTTCAAGTATGCTTGTGCTTTTGCCAAAGTTGCCGGGTCATTGGCATTTGCTTCGTCTTTGGGTGTATCTTTCTTTGCAGTAACTCCATTTTTCTTTGCTTTGAGTTTAGATGTTTCGATTTCAGCAATTAATCGTTGTGGACGGTCTGAAGTATCCCAAACATTATAAGGTCCGTGTAATTGTTGAGCCCTATAAGCGGCTTTTGTTGCAGCTTCAAAATCTTCTTGTTCAAATAGTTTCCTTGCTTCCAGTAATACTTTTACAGATTCTTCTTTGTCTTTCTTTGCTTGCAGTTTTTCAATTTCAGCTCGAAGTTTATCAGGTGTATCTTCGAATAAGCCCCACTTGGCGCCAGGGGCGGCTTTGGCACGAAGCATCAAGCGTGTTGCTTCATCGGTTTTATTTTCCGCCAACATCTTGCGACCCCTTCGCAATAGTTGTCTTGGATCCTCGGTTTCCTTGGGTGTATCCTTGCCAGCTTGTTCTGTTGATGTTTTACCTTCTGAACGAAGTATGTCGCTCTGAACTCTTTCAGGATTATCTTCCCACCAATTTAAAGTTGGTTTCATTGATTTTGCTTGTTCGTTAAGCTTCTTGGCTTTTTCTGAATTCCCTTCTGTTAGGGCTTTTCTGGCATCACGAATTAGGGTTCTTGCAGCTTCTGTGCTTCCTACGCTAGCTTCAGATTTCACGGTTTGGGAAGTGGCTTTGGATTCTTCCGAATTTAATGCTTTTGGAGTAATGGTTGATTCTGATTTAATAGCGTTTTCTTTAGTTAAAGATTTGCTATCTAACAAAGCTGCATCAGCTTTAAGTTTGGCTCCTTGAATCTCTTTTAAGAGCTTTGAAGGTGAATCACTTGAAAGTGCAAATGTCCAGGTGTAAGCCGATTTTTCTGCTGCTTTTGCAAGAAATTCTGCACGATCAAACTCTTTATTTGTAAACTT
>RGXB01000215.1 GCA_010029555.1 bacterium | reverse complement strand
TTTGTCTGCACGACGTACTAGATTCTCATGTTGTGCAGTTAGGCTGATATGGCAGCCGCTGCAAACGCGATTCATCAAAGCCACAACAACTTCATCTTTTTTATTGGATAGAAGGCGCTCATAAACAGAAAGAACGTGGGGATCTGCCTCTTCGGCTAAGCGAGCTCTTTCAGCTTTCAGCTGAGAACCCTCCTGGTTGATCTCCAAAATGGTTTTCACAATCTCTTGTTCTAACTCTTTAGAATTGTTTGTTGAGTCTTCAAGGCTCAGTTTTGTCTTGGCAAAAAGCTCTTCCTCTTGAATGCGGCGCTCTTCCAATTGTTGTAACGTTTGGCTTAGCTGCGTTTTTTCCCGCTCAGAAGAGGTGATCTCTTTGGTTAAAGAGTTGAACTCTTCAAGCTTTTTGGTAACGGCTTGCTGGGCTTCAAGTTTTTTTATTTTGAGCTTCTCTTCCTCAATTTTTTTTTCGACAAAGGCGGTCTCGGAGCGGAGTTGTTCCAGCTCTTTTTCCCTTTCGCCTAATTGATTTTTGAGCTCTACGCGCAAAAGGCGGATCTGCTCGAGTTCTTTTTCTCGATCTTTGCGAACGCGGACGAGCCGGATCATTTGCATATCGAGCGTTTGGATCTCGAGGATATTTTTAAGAGTATCACTAAGTGTCTCGGGCATAGCTTCCGTTTGACTAAAAGAAATGGTCTGAAAATAGAATACATCCTATATTCATATAGATCAAGCAAAAATCTCGAAGGAGGACCTTTGACGAGGTTAAAGGAATTTTTAGAGTCCGGGGCAAACCCAGAGGATCATTTAGATACAGTCGCGATGCTCGCCTCTCTTGATTTTATCGAAAAGGGCTCCCCAAGGGTAGCTCGCGCCATCGAGCAGGAGCTTATAGACCAAAGAAATTCTTTAAAGTTAATCGCCTCGGAAAACTACTCTTCCTTACGTGTGCAGATGACGATGGGGAATTGGTTGACCGATAAATATGCCGAGGGGATTCCGTTTCAGCGCTTTTACGCGGGATGTCAAAATGTCGATGACGTGGAGAGTTACGCCCAAGAATTGGCAAAAAAACTTTTTAATGCCGAGAGTTGTACCGTGCAACCCCATTCGGGCTGTGATGCAAACTTGGCCGCTTACCTCGCTATTTTGTCCGAAGTGATCGAAAGTTCCAAAGTGAAGGAGATGGGGAAGTCTTTGATGCAGATGACCCATAAGGAATACGAGGTTGTCCGTCAAGAGTTCACCAAGGCCCGTATTCTCGGAATGTCTCTAAAAGATGGCGGCCATTTAACCCACGGATTCAGAAATAATTTTTCGGGAAAACTTTTTGATGCCTACAGCTACGGTGTTGATCCTGAAACTGAACGTTTGAACTATGAACAGATTCGCAACCTTGCAAAAGAGATCCAACCTCATATTCTTGTAGCTGGTTACTC
>RGXB01000214.1 GCA_010029555.1 bacterium | reverse complement strand
GTTGCCCGTGCCGTCGAATGCCCGTGACCTCACCACCTATTCGGGCCGATGGTCGCGGGAATCTGCGACCCATCGCCAGACGATCGACCACGGCGCGTGGACTTCAGAAAACCGCACTGGTCGCACATCGCATGAGTACCCGCCCACCGTGTGGTGGAGCACCACCGACGCACGCGAGTGGTCAGGCGAAGTGTGGGGCGTGCATCTCGCCTACAGCGGCAACCACGCGGTGCTCGCTGAGGTGTTGCCCGACGGCCGTCGCTACTCGCAGCTCGGTGAGTTGCTGATGCCCGGCGAAGTGTGTCTCGACCCGGGTGCGTCGTATACGACGCCAAAGGTGGTTGGTGCCTATGGGGCGAGCGGGTTTACATCGGCCTCGTGGGTGCTGCATCGTCACGTGCGCGCAGTAACACCGTCGGTTGCCGTGCGCAAGGTGTTGCTGAACACCTGGGAAGCCACATATTTCAACCACGACACTGCTGCACTGAGTGCACTCGCCGACGCGGCAGCCGACCTCGGCATCGAACGATTCGTACTCGACGACGGGTGGTTCGGTGCGCGTCGCAACGATCGCGCCGGCCTCGGTGATTGGGTCGTGTCACGCGAGGTGTATCCGCAAGGGTTGGCGCCATTGATCACGCACGTGAAGTCGCGCGGTATGGACTTTGGCATCTGGGTTGAACCTGAGATGGTGAATCGCGACAGCGATCTCGTGCGCGCCCACCCCGATTGGGTGCTGCACGCCGCCGACTACGAGCCGGTGATGGCCCGCCACCAACTGCTGCTCGATCTCACCAACGGGCAGGCGTTTGCGCACGTGTTCGCCCAACTCGACGCGCTGTTGCGCGACCACGACATCGCTTTCGTGAAATGGGATATGAATCGACCGCTCATTCACGCGAGTGCTGCCGACGGGGCAGCGGGCGCGAGTCGCCAGACGCTTGCGTTCTACCGACTGCTCGACGCCTTGCGCGCGGCACACCCGCAAGTTGAATTCGAATCGTGCGCGTCAGGCGGCGGTCGCATCGATCATGCGGTGCTCTCACGCACGGTGCGCGTGTGGACAAGCGACTGCAACGACCCGCTCGAACGCCAGCACATCCAACGTGGCACCGGCATGTGGGTGCCGAACGAACTGCTCGGCATGCACGTTGGCGCCAGGCAATCGCATACGACGGGTCGCTCGCAGAGCATTGAGTTTCGTGCACTCTCTGCATTCTTCGGGTGGATGGGGGTCGAGTGTGACCCGCAGAAACTCAACGACCACGAGCGCACCGTGCTGCGTGAGGCGATTGGGTTGCACAAGCAACATCGCGCGCTGTTGCACTCGGGCGATGCGGTGCGCTTCGACCTCGACGACGACACGGCGTTGGCACACGGCGTGTTCGCCGCCGATCGTCGCACAGCCCTGCTCGCGTATGTGCAACTGCAGACCTCAC
>RGXB01000213.1 GCA_010029555.1 bacterium | reverse complement strand
TGGCCACTGGACCAAAGACGCGGGTTCCTACCGGCTCGCTTTTTTCATTCAAAATTACTGCCGCGTTAGAATCAAACTCGATCGTAGAACCATCGTTTCTACGAATAGTGCGTTTGGTTCTCACGACTACTGCCTTTACAACAGATCCCTTTTTCACTGGGGAATTAGGAATCGACTCTTGAACAGCCGCAACTATAATATCACCAACATGGGCATAACGTCTATTAGAACCGCCCAAAATGCGGAAACATTTAACTTTTTTTGCCCCTGAGTTGTCGGCTACATCTAAAATACTCTCTTCTTGGATCATACTCCGGCCTGGCTCTTAGGGTTGCAAACTTTCCAGCTCTTCAGCTTAGAAATAGGGCGCGTAGACTCAAAAGAGACCTCGTCCCCATTCTTGTAAGAATTATGCTCGTCGTGAACATAGTACTTACGGGAAACATTCATTACTTTTTGATATTTAGGATGGCGCTTTCTTGTTGTCACTTTCACGACAATGGTTCTATCCATTTTATCGGATACAACAATACCCATCATTTGTGATTGTTTTTTCATCGTACCCTCTCCGAAAGGACAGTCATTGCTCGAGCATTAGCCTTTCTCTTTTCTTTGAAAACGTGTGGTTTCACGGCTTCAGCTCGAACGCGATAATTAGAACGCAAATTCAAAAGTTCAATACGATTCTCTTGAATCATTTTTTGAAGCTCTTCTGATGATTTATTGCGAATTTCTTTAATTTTCATAAATTCTCCTAAACCCTCTCAAGTCTTTCTACAAAACGGGTTTTAATCGGCAATTTAGCGGAGGCTAAGCGAAGCGCTGTTTGGGCATCTTCTCTTGAAACGCCTGCCACCTCAAAAAGGACTCGACCCGGCTTAATTTCAGCAACATAGTGGTCTACGTTACCTTTACCTTTACCCATCCTTGTCTCCAAGGGTTTGGCAGTTACTGGTTTGTGTGGGAACACACGGATCCAAACTTGCCCTTTACGAGCAAAATGTCTGTTGATCGCAACACGGCACGACTCGATCTGGTTAGTAGTGATCTTACCACGATCCAGCGCTTGCATCCCGAACTCGCCAAACTCAACGAACTCACCACCCTTTGTTAGGCCGGCAATCGAGCCCTTGTGGGCTTTGCGAAATTTTGTTTTTCCAGGTTGTTTCATTCAGCACCTCGATCTTCTTCATCGCCCAGATTTACCCAAACCTTGATCCCACACTTACCGTAAGTGTGATGGGACTCTGATGTTGCGTATTGAATTTTAGCTCTTAAGGTGTGCAGAGGAATTCTCCCCTCTTTAAACCATTCGCTACGTGCAATTTCTGCTCCACCCAAACGTCCGGAAACCATGACCTTGATCCCAAGAGCACCGGCATCCATCGCCTGTTGGATGGCACGTTTTACAACGCGCTTGTAAGGCATACGCTTTTCAAG
>RGXB01000212.1 GCA_010029555.1 bacterium | reverse complement strand
AAGTCTTCATCTGGTAAATCTTCTACCTTTAGATAATCAGTTTTAGCTTTTATGGAGACCGGTTTAGTTTCGTCTCCCGGTTTTGTACATCCACTGAATGAAACCCCTTTTCTTGCCTTTTGAACTCTTGAATCAACCGAGTCGGGTTCGCGGCCTCTTTTAGTTGGCCCCGGTAAACTTTCTAAGTTCAAGCCAGGTAAAACATTTATCATAACCCCCCCTTTTTTGGGTACGTATCCAAGCACTTTTTACTAAATATTATAGTAAAAATTTATATTAAAATCAAGCAGATAGGAAGACCGAAGTTCAGAAACTTGATGGGGATCTTGAGTTCCCCCTCAACCTTAACAAGTAAGATGGAAAATTTAAAAATTTGAGGGTGATTAAAAAAGTGTTTTGAAAGGTAGCAAGCCCCCTTTTAAGGGATCAGCTTGGGCATTTTTAAGCTGATTGGGATAGGTCCACTCCAAACCATTCCTTTATCCAAGACAAGCTTTTCCCTACAAAAATAATTGCATATAAACCCCGTTTTTGAGACTAGGGGGTTGAATGATTGAAGGTCCACACCCACCACCTTTAACAGGTAATAGTAATCCGCAAGGCGGGGCTAAACCGCCCGAATCGGTCGCTGCCGTTGCATACCCAGTTTTAGCACAAACTCAAAGCACCCCTCCCCCTCTTGATCCGAGCAGGGTGCAAAAAAAGGAGCCTTTTATATCGGCCTGGACGTTTGAGGATCGGGGGGATTTTTTTGTTTGCCAGCAAAATTTGATTGAACAAGATACATTTCTTTACCAGCTACATTTGAATGAACTAAATATAAAGCAATTTCCAGTTGTACAAATGAATTTTGCCTCTGTAAGAAAGCTGATTAACGAAAAAGGGTTTCAAGTGATGCTTTTTTTGAAAAGTTTGGGTATATCCATTGATGATGCCACACAAACCCTGCTTTTCCCCAAAAAAGAAATTTTAAGGAAAAACCTAGATGCATACAGAGAAAAAAATCTCTCTTTTCCTGAACTCAGCTTGAGTGAGGTGACTGATATTCTTCCCACTGAAGATTTTTTGCATCTTATGCTTACTAAAGATATCATCCTCTCTGATCCTCCAGATTTGATTCACGATATCTGCTTCCACGTGATACCTATACTTAGACGAGTTTTCGAATTTCGAGAAGGTTACAAACCTTACAAGGAGCAGATCGCATCCACATTTAGAGAATTACAAGACGAGTTCGATAGATCGAGCGAACATTTTGACGAGTTTATAAGTCCCGTCAATCAAATTTTAGCTAAGAAACAAAAACAACAAATCACAAGGGCTGAATGGGATCTTATGCAGGACATTTTAAGGTTCAGTATGAGCGCTTGTCTTGATATTATATCTACATTCGACGCAACGTTTGAACAAGACAAAGAGCTTAAAAAACTCCTTTTTAAG
>RGXB01000211.1 GCA_010029555.1 bacterium | reverse complement strand
GTCGATTTCAGAAACACCATCATTATTTTGACCTCAAATCTTGGCTCAGAGCAGTTTGCGAATAGATCCAATTTGGGATTTGGTGCAGGTGCTCATGAGGTCCCTGAAGAGGCGATACGCGAGGGCATTTCAAAGGCTGCAAATAAATTTTTCCGCCCCGAGCTTATCAACCGGCTCGATGATCAGATCATTTTCTTGCCTTTCAAAAAAGAGGATCTGCATAAGATAGCCCTTTTGGAACTCGAGAAATTACACCAGCGCTGTATTAAAAAGTTTGTTTATCTCGAATTTACCGAGCAATTAATCGACTTTATCATCGAAAAAGGGTACTCGCCAGATCAGGGAGCTCGTCCGCTTAGACGAGCTGTTGAGCGCCACATTGAGGAGCCCCTTGCAGAACTGATCTTGAAAAAGCAACCCGAAAGCATGACTCGCTTTAGGGCATCATTGGAAGAGGGGATAGTCCACTTTTCTCTTGAGGTGATGGCTGAAGAGGAGAATATAGGACCACCTACGACGCTGTTAGCTAAAAAATAAAGATTAAATCCGGGTTAAAACCCGGATTTTTTTTCCCTAAACTCGAGTCAGCACCTTTTGGCTCAAAGTCTGTTCCCAATCTTTAATCCAATGCATCAACGTATTCTTGTCTACTCCCTCTTTGATTTTTTCGATTAGCGTTTTATTGGAGGTAAGGTGGGCAATTTTCGCCAAAAGATTCAGGTGCCGCTTATCATCACATGCAAATAGGAAGAAAAGAGCTTTGACCCCTTTATTATCCAGAGCTTTCCAGTCAATTGGTTTTCTTGGCAAAGCGACAACAACAACATCATGAGGCCCCCTAATAAGGCACTCCCTGGTATGGGGAATAGCAACCTCTGCGCCCAAAGCTGTTGTCATCAATTTTTCTCTGTCAATTAAAAGCTCCACCATCGTTGCACGGTCGATACCCAAATCTTTTCCGACATGGGAAATCACCTCATCAATAGCCCCCTCTCTAGAGCTTGATTCTATAAAAACAACATCGCCTTTATGAATCGCACGATACAGAGAAAAGGTTTGCCAGCTCCCCTCCTGGTTCTCCTCTTTATTAAAGAGAAGATCATCATTTTTGCTCGATTCCTGTAAAATCCACCTCTCGATTTCGGCACGAGAAAATAGGAGTTGTCCTTGCAAACGATAGGAGGGAAGATCAAATTCTTGAACCCAACGCTCAACAGTGCTTATAGAGACATGCAGTAGTGATGCAACCTCTTCTAACTTTAGATCCATGACTCATCCTCGGTCTTAAATATCTCGAATGCCTCTTGAGCTGTTTGTGAGCTCATAAGTTTCTCTTTGAGATTATGGTTTTTCAATCGCCGCGTCAAGCTCGACAAATAGTTTAGATAATAAATGGGCTCGACATCGGGTCCTAATATAAGCAAAATCAAATGGACCCCC
>RGXB01000022.1 GCA_010029555.1 bacterium | reverse complement strand
ACAAGAGTCATTACCCCTCGTGGGTAGATCGTGATAAAAGAGGTCTTCTTGCAGCAGCAGATGATTTCTTGGTAAGGCATCCAGAGTGGGAATTGGCCGAGCGCTACACAAATTGTCATGGATTTACAGTATTCAAAAGAAGGGGATAGATTGCGTATTTTAAAACCAAAACAGCTGGCACTAGCGTTTCTCTTTCTTTGGTCCCCTTTTGTGGAGGCTTCTTTCACAAGAGTAGCAAAAAAAAGGGAACGACATGGGGCAGAAAAAATCGCGCAAGAATATCTAAAAGAGTCTGAAAAGAGCTTTCTTTTTAATGAGGTAAGCCCATTCATGGCAAGGCTTAAAGAATTAGCTCAGGAATTATCGGAAGAAATAGATGAAAAGAAAAATGTATCCATTGATTTTAATTTGAATGACAAATATCACCTGGGGTAGAGATTAGAGAGAAAAAGTGGCTAAAAAAAAGTATTCCAAGAGCGATCGATTGCAGATTTGAGGCAAAAGAATTGTTATTTCAACAACCCATAGAAGCCGATCTAGTCTACATCAACTCGCACCACTCCTACTTTAGGTTGTATCATGAACTAGAACATTTCGCCGATTCAACAAAAAAATATATAGCTATTCTGCATACCCATGGTCATTGGGAATATGAAGATGAACCCGACTACTCCATTGAGAGGTATAGACCAATTTTAGAGTTCAATAAAGAAAAAAAGGGGCTGAAAGGGGCAATAGACGATTTTTTAGTTTCCCACACTGCATGGGAAAAATTTGAGGATTATGTAAATAGTCATGGATTCACGATCCTAAAAAGGGTAAAATAACTTTATTCTATCTTTATTATTTAATGAGGATAAGAGAGCTTTAGGTGAGGGAGAGTATGATTCGTCAGGCAGTCCATTTTTTTTTAGGAACTCTGATCAGTCGTTTGGGGGGACTTTTAAGAGAACTTTCGATGTCCATCTGTTTTGGGGCAAGCGCTTTAGTGGGGGATTTTTTTATCTCCTACCGATGGTCAAATATTTTTCGGCGCCTTTTGGGAGAGGGGGGGGTAAGCAATGGATTCATCCCTGTTTATGAAAGGTATCGTCAATTAGAACAAAAAAAAGCCGACCTTTTTTTTCGAGATCTTTTTTGGTCACTTGTTTTTGTTTTAGTGCCAACTATTTTTTTGATTACACTGCTATTTTTTGGATCCGTAGCAAGCTATATGCTTCCGGGTGTAGTCTTTATCGTTTTATATGCTCTATTTATGGCTTTTTTACAGTGCCATGGACATTTTTTTCTCCCCTCTGTAGCCCCTACTATTTTCAATCTTATTTGGGTAGGTGGCTGCTTTTTGTTTGCAGCCGAAGACCAATCTCAGGCGCTTAAGGGGATTGCCTTGTCTATTTCGGTAGCGTTTTTGTTCCAATGGCTGATCCTCTTACCCAAAACAATTAAATGCTTAAAGATCAGTTTTAGGGATTGGTTCCAATTCCGCCCTTTTTCCATAGAGGTAAAAGAACTTTTGAAACCTCTCTTTTTGACCCTTACCGGTGTTGCAGCTACTCAGTTAAATGGAGCGATTGATCTTTTATTTGCAAAATGGGCTGACCCAAAAGGGGCAGCTTTTTTGAGCTATGCGATCAAATTAGAGCAGGTACCAATGGGTCTTTTTGGGGTTGCAGTAAGCCAGGCCATAGCCCCGTTGCTTGCGAGAGCCTACCAGGGGAAGGATTTAGATCAGTACCACTATCTAACGGAAAAAAGCCTAAGGCTTACACTCAAACTTCTAGCCCCCTTTACCCTTCTATTTTTTGTTGCAGCACCCCCGTTCGTAAGTCTTATCTATGGCAGGGGCGCCTTTTTAGATGCGGATGTAACGATCACAGCTCAGGCTTTAGCTTTTTACACAATAGGTCTCATTCCCTCTGGTCTGATCTTGCTTTTGGCCCCCTCTTTTTATGCGGCGCAAGATTTCAAAACCCCAATGAAGGGGACGTTTATTGCAGTAGTGACTAACACGATACTGAACATGATCCTGGTTTTTGTATGGAATGCAGGGAGTTGGGCTATTGCATTGACAACCTCGATCAGCTTTTGGTTGCAGTGGGCATATCTTGCAAGAAAATTGAATGCTCCTTACCCTATCCGCAGTTTGGCAAAACACCTTAGTTTGGTTGCGCTGATCACCTTAGTCTCTCTTACGCTTTTTCCCGATCTTTACTGGTCCACAACCTATCCAAAACCGTTTATGGAAAAGGCTTCTCAGTTTTTTAGTGTTCTTTTGGTCCCTTTTGTTCTTTATGCATTAGGGGCTTTTTGGTTTAAGGACGCTCCGATTGTGGAAAAAGGGGAAAAGATTGTCGATGAAAAAAAACTTCAGCCTAATTTTGATGTTTAATCATTGAAAATCAATAGGTTAGGATGTTCAAAACTTATCAACAAAGTTGCAACAATGACCAAAAAGAGCCCTGTTTGCTATTGTGATCAATAAGTACAAATTAGGATGAGGAATATGGCGATTTACAATATCTTTGACTACGGCACGCTCCAAGGGCAAAAAGAGGAACAGCTTTTTATCCCTCAAGCGCCAAAAGCCGTTGTAGAAGATAAGGGGAGTTTTTTCAGTGCTCTTGCAGCAAGACTCTTCTTTTTCGTCCTTTTGCTTGCGGATATTGTATGGGGTCTTTATTCGGCTTTGGCTTTATTGGTGAAGGGTGTGTTGATGATGCTCACTTTTCATAAATTTCAGTCCCTTAAAGAGTCCTTGAATCGCTCGTTTCTCTCCTTTAAAAGATCCCTAGTTTGTGGTATCGCTCTCGCTGTAGCCCTTTTTAGTCCAGCTCTTGGGATCATGTTTTCCTGCATGTACTTTTTAATGTACGATAAAACAGGGGTGGATGAGATCGTGCCCTCCTCTTTGAAAGATCAATTCAGAGACATTTTTCCTAACGTGTGAAGTTAGGTATTGAAGACCTACAAAAAAGCCCTAAAAAGCTTTTAGGTGGGTCTTTTTTTCGGTCTTTCTTTTATGTTTTTCAAATTTCTCCCCTTTTTTCTTTTATACTTGAACGGGCTTTGTGCCCAGGTGGAATATTCTCTTGAGGAGAAGGTGGGCCAACTTTTTATGATCTCTTTTCATGGAAATGAGGTGACTGAAGAGTTAGAAGAGATCATAGATAGAGTTCACATCGGCGGGGTCATTTACTTTAACTTTTTAAACGGTGAACTCAGCCGATCTCAAGTAGAGCGCCTTTCACACCAGATCCAAAGCTTTCGTGGAATACCGCGCTGGATTGCCGTGGATCAAGAAGGGGGGAGAGTACAGAGGCTAACAAAGGGATTTAGCAAAATTCCAGAGGCCTCCTTTTGGAAATGCATGAGCCCAAATGCGATAGTCGCTATGGGAGAACTGATAGGAAAAGAGCTTAAAGAGGGGGGGATTTCGATAAACTTTTCCCCCGTTGTAGATTTAACTAACCTAAACAGCAACCTGCTCCATTCTAGGACAATAAGCAGCTCTGCTGATGAGGTGATCGCTATAGCAAAGTCTCTTTTGTTTGGGTTTAGACATGAGGGGCTTATCGGGGTCATAAAACATTTTCCCGGCCACGGTGCTGTCAATGAGGATTCTCATAAAGAGGTTCCTGTGACAGAAAAAAAATTTTCCCTTTTACTGAAAGAGGATTTAGCCCCCTTTATCTGTCTAAGCCAGCATGTGGATGCGATCATGACAGCCCACATGATAGTAAAAGATTTTGATCCCAAATTCATGGTCTCTTTTTCCCAAAAATGGAACGCGTTTATTAGAAATGATATGAACTTTTCGGGGCTGATTTTTACCGATTCACTGGTGATGGATGCAGTACAAAAAGAGTACGAGAGCCTGGAAACGGCTGCTATTTGTGCGATTGAGGCTGGGGCTGACGTCCTTCTTTTTGGGGGAGAAAGCCCAGTCGGATCTAAAAAAACGCTCCCCTTACCCCGTATAGAGGCAATCCATAAAACCCTCACCGAAAAGGCAAAAAAGGATCCTGTATTTCTTAAACGTATAGAGGAGTCTTTTTCAAGAAATCTCTACTTTAAAAACAAGAGGGGAATTTTCCCCTCAGCTCAACTTTGTCAGACCTCTTTTGCCGAATAAAAGGACAAAAAGGGATGTATTGAGAAGAAAATAAAAAAAGAGCCCCTCTTTGAGCTCAAGATCCATAAAAAATGGAGCTACTATGGGTCCAAACACACAACCAATCCCATAGGCAACGATTCCCTTAGTAACAGCGCTCATCGTTTGGTTGGAGGGGATTTTTTCACAAAGACTATTAATGGACAGAGGATAAAGGGTAAAAGCAAGGATACCAAAAATAAACATGATGGCGAGGAGCACAACAAAAGGGAGCTTGCCCCCAACAAGCATCGGTATCGAGATAAAGAATAGAGCAAAAGCGTTGATCATCAGCACCAGGTCTTTAGAAAACCGGTCAGAGAGTCGCCCTATCGGCAATTGCCCTACGAATCCCCCGGCAATAGTGGTTGCCATAAGCAAACCGACCTCATGAGTAGAAAATCCTAGAGTTTTTCCGTATAGCGGAACTAGGCCGTAAAAAACACTGAGAGTGGATCCTGATAGAAGATTGCCAAAAAAACCTAAAGGGGCGAGCTGCAGCACTGTTCGTGTTGATAATTTGGGTGGCTCTTCAGCTTGTTTAATATCGTTAGTCTGCGTCTGAAAAAATAAAACGACCATACCTATAAGACATGCACTCACCGGAATTAAGATGTTGAACGGAAACAGTTTTGTTGTATCTCCTAAAATCATTTGCCCCAAAGAGGAGCCCGAATAGAGCCCTATCATATACCATGACATCGCCTCTCCCTTTTTTTCAGGTGGAGCCAGAAGGAGAATCCAACTCTCCACAATCACAAAAATTCCCCCAAGAATCACCCCTAAAAAGAAGCGGATGAAGTACAAGAAGCTAAGTTCTCCACTTAGGGGAAACAGCGCAATAAAGAGGATGTTCAAAAAGACTAGCGCGAGATACGACTTAGAAAATCCAAATTTGAGAATTTTTTTCTCCAGAAACCAGGAGCCAAGCATCATCCCCGTGTAATAAATAGAGACAATTCCCCCTACAGCGAGATTGGAAAAACCTAGTTCTCTGAGGTCTAAAGAGAGTAGGGTCCCAAAAAAGCTATTTCCTATGGTCCCTAAAAAAAGGGAAAGGATGGGGGGTAAAAGTTTTTTCTTAAGTTCTTTCATGTCTCTTCTATCGTTTCAAGTATAAGTCTGTCATTTTTCCTATCGATGCGGATG
Organism: bacterium; assembly: GCA_010029555.1. Taxonomy (GTDB): domain Bacteria; phylum Chlamydiota; class Chlamydiia; order Chlamydiales; family RGXB01; genus RGXB01. The sequence continues at coordinate 7,990 of RGXB01000022.1, read as the reverse complement.
TGGCTTTTAGCACCTATATGCCCGTTAAGAATTTCCTTGGCCATTAAATTCACAATCTCTTGGCTGATCAATCTCTTCAAAGGTCTTGCGCCAAAAATAGGGTCGTACCCTTTTTGAGCAAGATACTCAACCGCCTTTTTTGTTAACGAGAGCTGGATTTTTTTCTCCTCAAGCCTTTTTTCCACCTGGTGCATCTGTAGCAGTACAATCTTTTCCATATCAACCAATCTCAAGGGGTGGAAAGGGATGATTGCGTCAAGACGATTTAAAAATTCGGGTCTGAAATAGCTTCTTAATACCGGCTCAAGGAGGGTTTGCATCTGTTTTTGATCGAGCTCGCCTCTTTGTTCGAGTTCCTCCAAAATTTTGTCAGATCCGATATTAGAAGTCAGAATGAATAAAGCATTTCGGCAGTTGACGACCCTCCCTTTACTATCGGTGATTCTCCCGTCGTCAAGAACTTGCAAAAGAATGTTGAAAACGTCGTGATGGGCTTTTTCCACCTCATCCAAAAGAATAACCGCGTAAGGGTGTCGCCGAATCGCTTCGGTGAGTTGCCCCCCCTCCTCGTAACCTACGTACCCCGGGGGTGAGCCGATGAGTTTGGAAACGCTATGCTTTTCCATGTACTCGGACATATCCAGCCGTATCAACGCCTCTTCTTGATTAAATAAGAGTTCAGCGAGAGCCTTCGCAAGCTCGGTTTTTCCTACCCCTGTCGGACCCATAAAAAGAAAGGATCCAATAGGCCTTTTAGGATCGGACAGCCCGCTACGGCTTCTTCTTATCGCTTCAGCAATGGAAACAATCGCCTCATGCTGCCCGATCACCCGATCGTGTAGTCTTTCTTCAAGTCTTAGAAGAGTCTCTTTATCTTTTTCCACCATCTTTTCGACAGGAATTGAGGTCATACGCCCCACAATTTGTGCAATCAGAGCTTCATCAACCTCTTCTCGCACCAGTCGGGAGGGGAGCTCGTGCAATTTTTTTTGCATCTCATGCATCTGAGACATCACTTCGGGAAGATCTTTATAACGGAGCTTTGCGACAAGGGTATAATCTGCATTACGCTCAGCCAGCTCCTCTTGGAATTTGATTTTCTCAAGTTGGTTTTTTTTGGTATTGATTGCATCGATGAACTTTTTCTCAAGGGCCCACTGATCCGAAAGATTCTTCAGATGGCGCTGATGTTGCGCAATCTGTTCTTCAATGGACGCTTCATCCGCTTTTGAGCCCTTGACATTTTCAAGTTTGATCATCAAAGAGGCTATTTTTCGCTTCATTTGATCGATAGGTAGCGGGGTAGATCCTACTTGCATGCGAATTAAGCTAGCCCCTTCATCGATCAAGTCGATCGCTTTATCGGGTAAGAATCGATCACTGATGTAGCGATAGGAAAGATGCACCGCAGCGCGCAAGGCCTCCTCAGTGATTTGCACCCCATGAAAAGATTCATAACGCTCTTTAAGTCCGCGTAAAATCGCTAGGGCCTCATCTTGGGTTGGCTCTTCTATAAGAATTTGCTGGAATCGTCGTTCGAGGGCAGGGTCTTTTTCGATATATTTTTGGTACTCTGCCAGAGTTGTGGCCCCAATCGCGTGCAGCACCCCTCTTGCAAGGGCAGGTTTTAGCAGGTTCGCTGCATCCATCGAGCCCTCTGCGGAACCGGCCCCAACAAGCGTGTGCACCTCATCAATAAACAATATAACCGAACCCTCCTTAGCTTCGATCTCTTTGAGAACAGCTTTTAGCCGCTCTTCAAATTCTCCACGGAACTTCGTTCCGGCTACGAGCTCGGCTAAATCCAAGGCGAGTACCGTTTTATTTGCGATCGCATCGGGGACCTCTTTTTGGACTATTTTCACTGCCAACCCTTCAGCAATCGCTGTTTTACCCACCCCTGGTTGCCCTATCAAGATAGGATTGTTTTTAGTCCGCCGACAAAGTACCTGCATGGTCCTTAAAATCTCCTCGTCGCGTCCAATAACCGGATCTAACTTCCCTTTGACCGCCAGATCAGAGAGGTTTCTGGTATATTTTTCCAATGATTTCAGTGTCTGATCACTTGTGGGACTGTCCATAGATCTCCCTAAAGTAAATGCTTGAATTTTTTTTAATCCCTCATCTTCAGTTAGCCCAAATTTTTCTAAAAAGGGGGGGAGAAAATGGGGCTCGCTTGTATAAGAGTCTTTTAGTTGTTTTTTTATTTTTTCGGCTTTAAATAGGAGCTGTTGTAGAGAGGCGGAGGGTTTTGGCTCCCCAATATCCTGGATAAAACGGGGCGTTTTTTTTATCTCTTCACTTAACTTTTCTTTATATGAGGGGAGTTTGGTTTCGAAATCGTGTACCAAAGAGGAAAATATCGCCCCCTCCTCAAGCAAAATTTTTAAAAAAAGGGCATCGTTTACTTCGGTAAATTTTTCCTCTTTGGCCAAAAAAAAGGCTTTGTTGAGAATATGAATGATGGATGCGGAAAAATCGACGTCCATAGTTGAATCCTCCTTAACCTTGAAATCGTTGATAAAAATTATTTTGCATTTTGGCAAGCTTTTTTAATACAAATGCTCAAGATCACAATTTTTAGGGCTATATTAAGCCCTCTTTGGACTAAAATTTCCAGTATTTCTAAAACCTGTAAAAAACTTAACAAAGGTTTGATGGGATAAAAAAAGGGGTATTGCCCTGGCAAACCCCTTTAATTTTACAAAAACATGGATGGGAGATTAAGAGTTGTTACGTCTTACCTGTTTCATCAAAATCTTTTCGCCCGGTTTTGTTTTGATTTGGTAGAATTCTACTTTTTCAATAGAAACCTCTTCCCCCTCGATTTTTCGCTCGGGCAGGATGGTTTGAGCTTCAAAGATGCTACCGTCAGAAAGCTTTACAACCCGATCATTTTGACTAATAACTACAAGACGGGAGTAGTTGATAGGCTTATCAGCTTTCACAACACCACTTTTTTTCATCAAGCTCACCTGTCTCCACTCGGTCTTCTCTGCAATCCTTTGTGCAAAAAACGTACCTGAGGAATTTTTGATTTGGGTGTCGTAGGATCTTCTTCGATCCGCTTTTCCAAGGCGAACAACATCAAAAGTGCCCCCGAGAGATTTTTCTGAGAAGCGGGCGGTACTCTCTTTATTTAATCGATAGACCGATCCATCTTTAAAAAATAGTTTTGGCCCTTTTATCTCAACAAGAACGATGGGCTCAGCGTGCAAAAGCGCACAAAATAGGGAAAAAAACAGAATTTTTTTCAGCATTTATTTGATCCTTTTTTTCTTTCCCATAAAGATTTGAATTTTAGAATTCAAAGGATTTTTCAAAAAAATATTTTAAATTGATTCTCAGTTAGTTTAAGACCATTTTTTTAAAAATCAAAAGTAGGATCTTCTTTCTTGTAGGAGAGATAGAGAGTTTTTAACACATCGGGCGAGTAGGATTGCTCTTTCAAAAGCTCTTGTGCTTTTTGAAGATGGAATTTACCCTCTTTAAGTAGCATCCGATCCAAAGCCAAAGCTGCTAGATAATACTCCACAACAGGATTATTAGAGTCTATTTGGTGATACTTTAAAAGCGCCTCAAAGGCCTCTTTTGTTCTATTCAGACCAAGCCACGCACCTGCAAGATGAAAAAAGCCGTCTCTAAACTTGGGAAACTTTTCCACTTTATTTTCGAGACGTTGGATCTGTTTTTCGATATCATTACGCTCGTTTCCCTCTTTATCGTACAATAGTTTGATCCCTTCAGCATCGATATTTTTTGCAATCAGATCATCGATTTGGGAATCTTTACATGTAGACCCTTCAAGTGTAACATGACGAATTTTTTCCAAAATTTTTAGTGCGATCTCTTCTTCGCCTAAAAAGAGGTGTTGAAGCCCTTTAAAGCGCATAAGCAGGGGATCTTCTCCCATATATTTTTCAGCGATAGTATAGGCTTCAATCGCTTTTTTATGATTGTTTTGTTGCCAGAATAGCGCCCCCTGGTTCATAAAATTGAGCCCAATCACTTCACGAATCGTTCTTCTTTGCAAAGATTTTGTTTGTACTGAAAGATAGTGGGAATCGGGAAGATGAATCCCCCTTGCAGTCGTTTCGATATTAATCGCCGTATTTCGATTTTCAAATCGTACAAAAATGTGCCCTGGCGGCGTTATAGGGACTAGCGGAAGATCAAGTCTTTGAGCTAAGGCTAGGTACAAAGTACTTACACCGAGGCAAACCCCAAATCTGCTATCGAGAATCGTCGGCAAAAGGGTGTAGGAATTGAGCTCTTCTACCCAAATGGATTGGGGAGGAAATCTATACTCCATGTCGTGAAAAACATACGAGGAAATTTTTTCCAATTTTTCCTCTAAGCTAGCCCCTTTTGGCAAATGGGCCAAAATTTCGAGTGCCATCAAGTCGACGGTTGCCTCGTAAAAAAGGCGCTGTTTTGGGTCCTCAACAAGCTCTAGCAAAAGAAAACGGGTTAGATCAATCTGATCAGTTTCGATCTCTTTGGCCTCTTCAAGGTTTTTTACATAAAAACCTTTGAGTCTTCTATTGCTTAGATGCGACGCCATTTTTTGAATGGTTAAAAGTTCACTTTCGGTGATATTTTCCATCCCTTTTTTGGGGAGTTGCGAGGATAAGCTGATGATTAGATTGGGGTTAAAAGGGGGAATTTTTACTTTACAATCGATTTGATCTGACAGCGGGCGATGGATATTAATGAGATCGAGAGCCCTTTGCAAGGCCTTTTTCCCCATTGGGGTTTCCGGGTAAAGCTCATAAAATGCGAGCTGTTTGGAGATGGAATAGGGATCAATTTTATGATAAAGCGTGTCGATTTTCTCTTTTGAAGTGATGGATAAAAATAAAAATGCCAAGGACCTAAGGATCATAAACTGACTCTAACAAAGATGTGATCTTTGTGGCAAGGTCTGTATTTTCTTGGATCTGTTCTAAGCATCCCTTCATACGCACTGTCCAGTTTGCGGGTGAAACTGTCGACGGGATATTGATCTGTTCTAATTCGTCATACAAAAATCTGTACTCGGGTACAAGAGCTAAAAACTCCTGCAGAAGGTTTATTTTGAACATCGAGGGTGCTTGTAAAGAAAGCTTGAAAAGGGTAAAACGCTCCTCATCATTTATAGTGCGCCCCGTCTCTTGACGAAACCAGGAGGCTAAAAGCGAGGTGTCATGTAAAGAAAGGGTGGAAAGGCTTTCGACTGGGTTGTTATTTGGATCCTCTGTCCAGAGTAAAACTGCCATCCCGGGGATATGCATCTCTTTGAGCAGTTCCCCCATCCCAGGGGGTTTTGCGCCAAGATCCTCTGCAATCGGTTTGATTGTCACCGCTTGATCTGGGTTGAGTGTATTTTTTAAAAGCGCTTCAAGCCTTTTTTTAGCTTTAGGCAGGTACTCTTTGGGGTCATCAGAACTAAATGCTCCGTGAATCCCTTTTTCCCCTTTTGGTATTTTCCAAAATCGGAAAAAACCGATCACATGATCAATCCGATAGAGGGTAAAAAACTCTTGTAGAAGATCTCTTCGGCGAAGGAAAAAGGTGAAACCATCCTTCTCATGATTGGGCCAGTTGTAAATTGGATGACCCCAGTTTTGCCCTTGAGGGGCAAACGCATCGGGTGGGGCTCCGGCGTCATTATGCAGATCAAAAAGTTCCGGATGAAAAAAGACTTCGTGGCTCTCTCTGGAAACCAAAATAGGAAGATCCCCCATCAACTGCACCTGTTTTTGCCGAGCGTAGGAAGCGATCTCTTTCCATTTTTTAAATAGGTGCTGCTGGAGTTTTAGGTGAAACTCCACTCTTTGGGAAAACGGGGAACCTTTTTCTTTTAAAATCTCCTCGGGGGTGCAGTTTTGGAAAATAAAGGTTTCGTGGCTAGTAAAGTGGGACTCCTCTTTCAAAGTTTTATAGACAGCGTACTCCAAAAGTGAGGGGTATTTTTCTAAAAAATTGGGATCTAGAGATTCGAAAGGGAACAGACTCAAAAGACGCATTTTTTCCTGGTAGACCGTTGAATAACTCACCCGGTCTTGTTGATTGAGATAGTCTAAAAACGGGGTGGACTGGGGAAGTCTTAGGTAAATCGGATGAAGAGCAATTGAGGAGATAGCCGAGTAGGGGGAGCTCTCAAAAACTGTATCTGAGATGGGGAGGAGTTGAATCACGTTTAATTTGAGCGAGCTTGCCCAATCAATCAGCTGTTTGAGATCTTCCAGATCCCCAATGCCCTGGCTTTTATGAGACCTTAAAAAGGAGAGGGGTGTTGCGATTCCGATCATTTTTTTTCAAACGCATTAAAAAGGGAAGTACGAGGTAAATTTTTCTCTTCAAAAGCGCCTTGGGGGGCACTTTGTCCCGAACTGAAGGCCTCAAGCCAGGCTCTAGCCTGTTGCGAAAGAAGAACCATCTCGTCAAAAACGATTTTAGTTGTTGCTATGGATATGGGGATATAACTAAAGAGAACAAGGTACCCTTTTTTTTCCACGTATCCAAAATGCCCCCCTTTAGGACGAAAGGTGTGATTGGATTTTAAAGCAGCTTTTAAAACCTCCTCCCTACGCATCCCTTGGTGCAGCTGTTCAAGCGGTATGATGAGGCAAAATGCCTCTTTGAAAGAGTGGAACTCTAATTGCATTTTTATTGTGCGATCCAAAACAAAGCGTACGGCCCTATTTTTATCGATGGACAGCTCCATTCCAAGCAACTCGGATAGCTCATCGACCAGTTGAGCAAAGTTCATTATTCCTCCTCCTCGTCCATCTCTTCAATTTTTTCGTCAAGCTCGCTCACACACTCTATGAGTGCTTGCAAAAGATCCTGGCGCTGTTTCTCGTTTTTAAAAAGGCGGGGGGATACATACCTTAAAGAATCGCGGTAATTAGAAAAAATAATCATTTGGGCAATGAGAGAATTACTAATTTGCAGCTGCGCAGCAAGTTGCAGCACTCTCCCTACACTAGGATATTTTTCAGCAAGTAACTGGATAAAAATTTTGGCTAAAGTTTCAAAGTTGATCTCTTCAGGTTTGGGTTCGCCGTAACGCCCAAATTGCCGTTCAAGAAAATTCATGCGCCCCATGAAAAACAGATAAACTCCCAAAATCGCCTGCATCGTGCGCGTTTCGGCAAAAAGCTTTTGCAGCTCCAAAGGATCCATTGACGGCCCTTTGGATTTTATATCAGAACCTAACGAATGCAAAAGAAAAGCCAATACCGACTTCATTTGTTCATAGGGGAATTTTTTTACCAAATCCTCAAAAACCCTGAGAGGTTCCTGCTCGGTACCAGTGACCCACTTGTAAAGATCTCTTAATCCTGTGGCATTTCCCAGCCCCTTTTCAGAAAACTCCCTCGCTTCTTGCGAAATGTTTTTTCCAATGAGAATCTCCCGCTCAAAATTCTTTTGCAAAAGCGCTTTTGCTTCGAGAAGCTTGGCAAAAAGGGAATTTGTCTCTTTGGTAATCCTTAAAAGAAACTCGATAGCCTCGTCCACTAGATAGGCATCGGGATAGCTGGCAAATAATTTTTCCAAAATAGTTTCTATGGAATCTTCAGCCGATATGATTAGGCTAAGTGCTATCAAAGCACGGGTGTTGAATTCGGGGTTTTTCCTCGAAAATTCTTCGGCTACTTGCGAGATCTCTTCAACGATCTGTAGATCCAACTCTTTTTCTTTGGTCTCGTTCGACTCCTCTTTCTTCGGATTCCGTAGTCGCTTTGCGAGCTCTTGAGCCCGATTATTCGCTGCTAAGGGGTTGAAAGCGGCAGTTTCACACCATTCCTGAAACTCCTCATCGGAGGCCTCGATCATGACTTCTTCAGCCAATAGAGCAGAATTTTCTTGAGCCTGTTGTTGCTGGCGAATTTTTTGCGCCGCATCACCGGCTGGGTTGATCCCGTGAACCCGATCGTCTGACAAATGCTTTCTCGCTCTTTTTTTCTGACATATAGAAAAAAAGAGCGAAAAAAGGAACTAC
>RGXB01000210.1 GCA_010029555.1 bacterium | reverse complement strand
TTTACTTTGATCACCATGCCATCGGTATCGTAGGGAAGATCGTGCCTTTTATCATTCCAAGATTCGCAGTGGGCGATCACTTCTTCAATGGAATCGAGTTTTGTAGCGTGCGGATTGACCGGGAATCCAAAATCATGGAGTAGCTTCAACGTTTCAGTCTGGGATTTAACTTCTATGCCTTCCATCGCACCAATCGCATAGGCAAAAAGACTAAGCTTGCGTGCAGCACATAATTTGGGATCAAGCAACTTCAAGGAACCAGCAGCAGAGTTTCTAGGGTTGGCGAATTTATCCAGACCTTCCTTTACCCGCTGTTCATTAAGCCGGGCAAAATTTGCCCGTGCCATATATACTTCGCCCCGTACCTCCAAAAGGGCAGGTGGCTTCTTGGTATTTAACTTTAAAGGAACCCCACCCACTGTTTTCAAATTCTGGGTAACATCATCCCCTTTTTCTCCATCACCCCGGGTTATTCCGGCAGTTAGAAGGCCATTCTCATAAATCAATGAGATCGCAACCCCATCGATTTTAAGCTCTACCATGTAATGTGGCTTTTCTTTTCCCAAACCCTTGCAAACCCTCTTGTCAAATTCCTTAAGCTCGCTTGGACTATAAGTGTTGTCAATCGAAAGCATGGGTAGTCGATGTTTGAGGGTTACAAAACCATCGATGGGAGCACCGCCCACCCTTTGCGTTGGGCTATCAGGCCTGGCAAGTTCAGGATGCTTTTTTTCCAGGTCAACAAGTTCTTTAAGAAGTTTGTCGTATTCTTTGTCAGATATTTCAGGTTTTGCCTCCTGATAATAAAGACGATTGTGCTTTTCGATTTCTTCACACAACCATGAGGCACGCTTTACATGATCAGCCATTTTTATCCCCGGGCAAATGAGATTAAATAAATTTTTTCACACCTATATCTACCGAGAGTATACTGGATCTTCAATGATGATCCTAGGCTGGCAGCAGTATAAAAATAAAAGGTAATTTGAATGAGAATCATTTTAGTTAATAGCCTCTTGTTTTTATTCCTTATTATTTCAATGCCACTTTTGTTCCTTTTTCTTCCGCTGGATGTTGCTAAAGGTGGGTTAGTTACAATGTTGGTGGTTGGATTCGCATTATGTTTTAAAATTGAAGGACCATCATATACGCGTTTATTTAAAAAGTATCAAAACGATGGGGAGCCAATTTTTCGCAGTAAAAATCAATGCATGGTCCTTGCCTTAAATCAGGATTGCATCACCTTATTCCCCGCAGGAAAAGATAATTTGTTAGCATGGCTGGATGGGCCGGATCAATGGCCTTTCCTTGTCTTAAGTAAAAAGACCCGCTTCATTCCTTGGTATCAAGTTGAAAAAATTTTTATGGGTCAAGCAAACAAAGATGTGCAATTCAAGTTGGAAGGGAAACAGGAACTTAAATGGTTGCCTGAAAATGAAG
>RGXB01000209.1 GCA_010029555.1 bacterium | reverse complement strand
AGCCGGTGTTTCCAATAGCGATGTCACCCAGATGACGATCTGGGGTAATCATAGCAACACTCAGTTCCCAGATTTCTCCAACGCAAAGATTAGTGGAAAGCCCGCGGAGCAAATAATTACGGACCGTAAATGGCTTGAGGAAACCTTTGTTTCCACGATCCAGACTCGTGGAGCGGCAGTCATCAAGGCGCGTGGCATGAGTTCTGCAATGTCTGCGGCCAACGGTGCAATTGATCATGTGAAAAGCGTGATCCGAGGTACACCTGCCAATGATTGGGTTAGCATGGCTGTGGTTTCGCAGGGCGAATATGGAGTACCCAAGGATCTGGTTTTTGGTTACCCATGCACAACCGATGGCAAAGGTAATTATAAAGTGGTTGAAGGCCTTAAGCTGGATGCTTTTGGGCAGTCTAAGTTCCAGACAACCTTGAAGGAACTTCTTGAGGAAAAGGATGCAGTGAAGGATTTGATTCCTTCTTGATCCTTATTTTGAGCTTGTGAGTGTTTCCTTGAATAGAGAATACATTCGGTAGGAACTATTCTCTCCCTGATGGCCTTTGAGTGTTTTGTCCACTTTCATAATTGATTCTGTCATGACACCTTTCTCGGCATCGAGGGTGACTTCGCCCTCGACGAGAAAAGGTAGTAGTGGTAGTTGGTCAGCGATATTTTCTGGAGTCTTCTTCAGTTCGGTAGAAATAATCAATTTAATCTTTCCAGCATCGATTGCATTGCATTCATACTTCTGGCTTGTTTCATATTTCTCACCTGTGCCCTGCGGCGGATCCATGGTGATATTGAAGTTCCGTTGCCAAGCCAGTCCTTTTTTTATTTCCCCACTTGGAACGACTACAGCAAAGGGCAATTCGACTTCATACTTTGAGGCTGCGCCAAAATTGCTTTCTTTGACGGAGCGAACTCTGCCTTGGGTGTCCATGATTATGGTTGCGATTTTTGTTCCAATGTATTTTTCCAATTGTTCTTTAAGTTGCGGAGTGGAATCTTTTGGATTGGCAGAATCGTATTTTAATTCATCACCTTTTGGATTGGTGCTTTTCATTTTGATTCCTTCGACCACCAAAGTCAGGGTTGCTAGGCCTTCACTTGATACATCTTCAACAGTCCACCGTTTGCTTAGTTCCAAAAGATTTTTGAATTCTGTTTTTGAATCTGCAATGGTTTCAGTTGCAACAGTGCTATGCTCTACCTTGTAAGTGAGTTGTTGCCCTTTATTCCATTTGAATAATCCAGCGGGGCTTTGTGCGAAAGCAAAGGCGCAAACCGAATAAATCCAAGCTACCAGAACCAAGGTTGAAAAAAATCGTCGCATTGCAATTTTCCATTTAGATGTATTAGCCTATCCCAAACGATTAGAAATGTAGCAAACGGCTAGGAATCATCCAAGTCCACTTGCCTGATGATTGCTAAAAACCTGGTTAT
>RGXB01000208.1 GCA_010029555.1 bacterium | reverse complement strand
ACATGAATGCTTTGTTGATCAAACCACGTCTGCGCCCTGATCAATTGAACAGGCTCATCGTCCTTTTTAAAAAAAGCTTTGGACAATGGCGGACGCTGATAAGGCAAGCTCGTCTCCTCACAGACCAAATGAACCCGGTGACCTTGACCCAATTCGGCCAATGAGGCACACAGTTGTGCGCCCGCATGTCCGCCACCAATGACCACAATTGAGTCGCTACCCATGTCTTAAATCCCTCAAGTGTTGCTCCCTCATGGAGCGAAAATGACATCATAGGCCCCTTGGGCCTCGATTTTTGACCATTTTAAAGGATCTCGTGCTTGAGTTGGCCCTCAACTCTTTCTCACCCTTGGCCTTGCAAGGCTAAAATAAGCCCATGTCTACGAATCCCCTTGACCAAAAATCCCAGGCTTGGTCTGGCCTCTTTAACCCCGTTATTATTTTTGGGTTTCTAGCCCTTCTGACTTTAGGTTTTTTGGGCTATTACATTCTGTTTATCAAGAACGCAACTACAACTTAATTAGCAATAAACCCTTTTGGACACTTTCCGGTACCTTGTCATAAGGCAACGAAAATAGCTAAAAAAGTGCCAATAATGGGCTTAGCCTGTTTAATCGCTCCTATTTGCTCTTTTTTTGTCGAATTATTAATAAGACAGGCCATTGGATATTGAATTGACCTCAAAATTACTTTAATTTAAATGTATAAATCAACTGCAAGAATGCAGCATATTCGCCATCCGTGGTTTGCCCAGAATGTAGATAGGATTATCGCTAGACCCAACCCGCAGGACTTTATGAAAAGTCTCTTGGGGAAGCACCATAAAGCTATGGTTTTCCCGCTTATTATTTGTAGCTTGTTGATTCTGGATTATACCAGTCCTGCAGAAACCGCACGCACTACGCCCGCATATCGAGCCTTGATCAGACCTAAAATTCCTACAGATACAAGCTTGGGCACAAACCCCATCGATGCCTTCTGGAAAGCTTCCCTCAATAAAGCCGGGATCACACCGGCACAGGAAGCAAACCGTCAAACCTTGTTGCGCAGATTATACATGGATATGACGGGCTTGCCGCCAAAAGCCGAAGATGTGCAAAACTTTTTAAATGATGCTTCGCCCGATGCCTATGAAAAAATAGTGGAGAAGTTATTGGCATCACCTGCTTTTGGGGAGCATTGGGGTCAGCAATGGCTGGATCTGGTAAGGTACAGCGACTCTGAAGGATTTAAAATTGACCGCATCAGACCTGATGCTTGGAAATACCGCAACTGGGTGATTCAATCTTTAAACGATGATCTTCCCTACGATAAATTTATCAGTTGGCAGATAGCTGGAGATGAACTTGTACCTGAAAGTAAAGAAGGACGAATTGCCACAGGTTTTTTAAGATTGGCACCTGAAGAATCAAATGGTGCTGATTACACCCAGATTCGACA
>RGXB01000207.1 GCA_010029555.1 bacterium | reverse complement strand
TATAGAGGCTTGTGTCGGTCATCGGTTTCACATCGTCGATATACTGCACTTTCTCATCCATTACCCAAATATCGGGCTGAGGGGTATCATGGATGAATCCGACTGTTCTAAGCATAAGTCCGATAAAAATGGAGGCCTGCTGGACGATGATAAATGAGGCAAAAGAGAGCCCCATAACAATACCGATGTATTTTGCTCTCTCATTGATCAACATCTTTAAGGCGTAGAGGTACATTCCCAATCCCCGCCCAAAGATTTATAGATGGCGATAAGCCCCTCGGATAAAACCTGATTTGCCTCAATCCACTCATATTCGACCCCTAGATAGTACCACTCTTGAAGTAATGCCTCTGAAACTGGGCTTAATCCCGATTGAAAGCGGCCCAAAGCTAAAAGATAGGTCTCTTCAAAATCTCTATACTCGAGTTCGAGCGTCGAAATTTTCGTCTGCTGCTGTAGATAGGTAAAGAGGTTGTTCTCCACCTCCTGGAAAGCCACACAAGCCTCTATAGAGTTAGGGGAGTTGACGGAGTAGCTTGGGCAGTTCCCCTCTATAAAGGGATATTGAAAGCGAGGTTGAAAAGCGGAAATTACCAAAATTGTATATTAATTGGTGTTGATGGCTCCACACTCATCGGTTCTCCACCTGTGATGATGGAGGGCAATATTGTTTCACTTAGAGATCCGGATGCGATCATTGTGGATCATGTGGGGGCTTCAAATAAGCTCTCTTTGGATTTTCCTCTCAATCAAAAACCACTCACAATAGGGGAGGTGATTGAGATCAACGATCGCAGGGCAAAGGTGGTTGGAATCTGCAATAGCTCGAGAACCTTCCAGTCGCAACCGGTGATTTACACCACGTTCAATCGGGCGTTAAACTTTGCCCCGAATGAGAGAAAGCTCCTCTCTTTTGTTCTTGTCAAGGCCAAGGAGGGGGTCGATCCCAAACTTTTAGCGCAAACTATTCAGAAAACGACCGGTTTGAAGGCCTTCGATGCTCAAGATTTTAAGTGGCTAACGATCTCTTATTACCTAAAATATACCGGTATACCGATCAATTTCGGAATATCGGTCCTTTTAGGATTTATTATCGGTACAGCGATTGCCGGGCAAACATTTTACAATTTCACTTTGGATAATCTTCGCTATTTTGCGACTTTTCGCGCCATGGGTGCCCCTCTAGGAATGGTGAGGAAAATGATCCTCATACAATCTTTTTGGGTTGGAGCTATTGGGTGGGGGATTGGAACCGGGGCGGCATCTATTTCTGGTTTTTTTACCCAGTATAGCGAGCTGGCGTTTGTTTTAACCTGGTGGCTCTTTTTAGCCTCTGCAATTTCTGTGGGATTCATTTGCGCCCTCTCCTCCATTGTCTCGCTTCGTAAAATCCAGACAATGGACGCTTCAATCGTCTTCAAGAGTTAAAAGGGGAATATATGGAAGCGATACGGTGTGAAAAACTTTTT
>RGXB01000206.1 GCA_010029555.1 bacterium | reverse complement strand
CCGGCCGAAGCGTGCGGCGAATGAGTGCGATCGGATCGACGTCGAATGCCGCTGCGAGCGCAGCGACCACGTTCACCGTCGGTGTCGGTGTGCGATCGTCGTGTGACAGTCGCGCGCGTTCGAGCGCGACGACATAGGGCTGCGAGATCCCAGCGCGAGTCGCGAGATCACGCGTGGACCAGTCGTGCGCGGTTCGGGACTTCCACAACCAGTCGGCGAAGCGACGAGCATCGAATTCGAGTGGTCGACGGTGAGAGGTCTTGGAGGCCATGCGTAGCGATAACTATAGTGTTCACCGATGGGGGTCGAGGTCACGCAGACGCGCGCCGATGCGCCACGCCTCGCCACCTCCCCATGGCCCTACTTTGCCACGTTCGTCGCAGCAACCTGGGTGATCGATCTCGTCTGGCACTCGACATCGAACACGCACGATTCGACTGGTGCCATCACGTTCTCGTGGCTCGTGATGACGGCCGCGATGATGACACCGACGACCGTGCCGATGTTGTCCGCACTCGCTGACGTCGTCGGTCGGCGCGAACCCTTGACGTGGTGGCTCTTTTTCACCGGATATCTGGCCGTGTGGGCAGGGTTCGCCATCGCCGTTGCACAGCTCCATCTCGTGTTGCGCGATCTTGGCGTCGTCGATGCACACGGTGTCCTCGGGTCGAACAACTGGGTCGGCGTCGCGTTGCTCGGCGCGGGCGTTTACCAGTTCAGCCACGTGAAAGACCGTTGTCGCGAGGCGTGCATGCGACCGATGAAGTTCTTCATGGTGCACTGGCGAGCGGGGTCGCTCGGCGCGGTACGCATGGGCGTCCGCCACGGTCTTGCCTGCCTCGGATGTTGCGTCGCGCTGATGCTGCTCGCCTTCTTGGGTGGAATGGCGAACTGGGGCTTCATGGCACTTGCCACCGCGATCATGGTCGTCGAGAAGTGGCCGACCCTCGGACGCAAGGTGTCTGCTCAACTCGGCGTCGCACTGCTCGTTGCCGGTGCACTCGTGATCATCGCCCAGCCGATCGAATTCTCCACACATTCAACACACGTCGAAGGGACGACACCATGACCATCACCACACCAGCACTCACCGAGACCTGGTCGATCACCGGGGAACTCATCCTCAATTGCAACTGCACGGTGTTCTGCCCGTGCGTCGCTTCGCTCGGCAAGCACCCACCAACCGAGGGCTACTGCCAGGCCTGGTCCGGCGTGCGCATCGACAAGGGAACGTGTGGTGGTGTCGACATCTCCGGTTTGAACGTCGCGATGCTCCTCGACATTCCAGGGAAGATGGAGCGCGGCAACTGGACGCTCGCACTGTGGATCGACGATCGTGCGACCGACGAACAGTTCGCCGTCCTCGAGTCGATCTTCTCGGGCTCGCGCAAGGGAACGACGGGACTCTTCAAACTGCTCGTCGGCAAATACCTCGGTGCCGAGCGTGCCCCGATCACGTTCGCGCGCGAA
>RGXB01000205.1 GCA_010029555.1 bacterium | reverse complement strand
ATTTTTTGGCTGTGCACCTCAGCGAATTCGATAGGGATGTTTTTATCGCCATAAAGGCAAATCAGCCCCCTTACAGGACGGGCGAAGGCGATATTCGAACTGTTCCAACGCATCGACTTAGGTGTTTTCAACTTCAGCAAAATTTTAGGGATCTCTTGTTGCAGCAGGGAAGCGATATCTTGCGCTGGCAGTGTTTTTTTATGAAAAACATAACCTGAATCAATCCAAAGGCTGGGATCTTCACCACTTTGCAGGGTCTCAATCGAGGGGATATTTTTACCGATAGAGGCGAAGAAGGCTTGGGCCACAGGGGTAGGGGTATTAGAAGGGGTAAAAAGGGCGACGATACTAGGCCCTTTTTTTACCGTTTCAATCTCTTCTGTGGTGGTTTTCAACTCGCGGGCAATGAGAGCTAGACGTCTGTGAGTACTGTAGCTTTCTAGTCCCGCATAGGTCGCTTTAACTGATGTAAAAAATTCTCCCATCAGCTTTTCGAGCTCTTTAGAGAGAGAAGGGACATAGTGTGCGGGGAGATCTTCGGTGAAGACCTCTAGCAGGAAATCCTCGTGAGTGGCTGTTGAGTGATGCACCACATCGCTAAAACGGTGGGAGGGTGGCGTTTGTTTTTGATACTTTAAAAGGGGGAAACCCATTTTTTTTCGGAGTTCGAGATACTCTTTTGCCGTCATTGCTGCGAGCTCTCGGACTTTGAGAATATAGGATTGTCTTTCGGTGACAGAGATAAATCCGCGCGCATCCAGCATATTGAACGCATGCGAGGCTTTGTTGACGAAATCATACGCGGGGATGGGGAGATTTTTCTCGATTAAGCGTACAACCTCTTTGGAGTAGACCTCAAAAAGATTAAACCACAGGTCGCTGGAGGCCTCTTCCAGATTGTAGCGGCTCGCCTGCACCTCGCGTAAATGGTAAAGATCTTTGTAGGAATAGACACCTCCAAAAGGGACATCGTAGATCGAAGATTTGTGGTTGATAAACATGGAAAGGCGCTCAAGGCCGTAGGCAATTTCAACAGGGATCGATTCCATCTCAATTCCAGCGACCGACTGAAAATAGGTGAATTGTGTGATCTCCATGCCGTCACACCACACCTCCCAGCCTAGTCCCCAAGCTCCTAAAGTGGGAGATTCCCAGTCGTCTTGCACGAATCTAATGTCATGATCTTTTTGGCTTAAACCGATCGCCTCTAAAGAGTCCAGATAGAGTTGGATAATCGTTTCCGGGGCGGGCTTCAATAGAACCTGGTACTGGTGGAAAAGTTGAAGACGGTTTGGGTTTTCTCCGTACCGGCCATCTTTGGGCCGTCGTGACGGATCAATGTGGGCAATCTGGCAAGGCTCCGGTCCTAAGGAACGCAAAAAGGTGTGGTGGGAGAATGTCCCTGCCCCTTTCTCGGTATCGTCGGCTGCAACAATACAGCAGCCCTGTTTGCTCCAGAATTCATTAAGTT
>RGXB01000204.1 GCA_010029555.1 bacterium | reverse complement strand
TGGATGCAAAAAGGGGCTAAAAAAGGGGAGTGGATCGATATGAACCCCCTCGATTGGCTCAAATTGAAAATTTTTGAAAATATTGAGGTGGATGAGAAGGCCTCATTGGAGTGGGTGAATTTCTTTGAGAGCTTTGATGCTGCAAAGCAGGAGGAGCCCCCTTTGGAGGGATTAAAGAGCACCTTGAGGCCCTATCAGCAGGTCGGAGCCCGGTGGCTTTACGCACTCTACCGTTTCGGATTAAGCGGACTTCTATGCGATGATATGGGATTGGGAAAAACCCACCAGGCAATGTCGATTATTGCAGCAGTGCATAATGTCCAAAAAGAGGAGAAACCCTTCTGCATTATTGTAGCTCCTACCTCAGTAATGTACCACTGGGAGAAGCTGCTACACCAATTCCTGCCCCATTTGACAGTGCGATTGCACCACGGACCGATCAGAAAAAAACCCTCCCTTGAGCAAGATATTTTGGTGACCTCCTATGGGGTTTTGAGAAGTGATAAATCCGATTTTCGCGGCTTAGAATTTGACCTGGCTGTTTTTGATGAGATGCAGGTGGCAAAAAATCAGAGCTCACAAATCCATAAAGTGCTCCTTACACTGAATGCTAAGATGCGTATAGGACTCAGCGGCACCCCAATTGAAAACAGGCTTCTGGAGTTAAAATCGTTGATCGATATTGTTCTACCCAAATTTCTCCCTTCGGATGCGATGTTTAAAGAGATGTTTGTCAATCCTATAGAAAAGGGGCAATCACAGGAGAGGGCGCAGGTGCTGATGCGGCTAATTCGCCCCTTCATTTTGCGACGGAACAAAAAAGAGGTTCTTTTAGATCTACCTGACAAGATGGAAGAGGTGATTACTGTCGATCTTTCCGACGAGCAAAAAGAGCTATACAAAAACATGTATCGCGTTTCTAAAGAGGTGATAGATCAAGAGATAGAAAAAGATCCGCATAGACAGGTTACAATACACATATTCGCCCTTCTGACTAAACTTAAGCAGATATGTAATCATCCTGCTCTTTTACTGAAAGATGTCCCCAATTACATGTCGCACCAATCGGGAAAGTGGGATCTTTTTGTAGAGCTTTTGCATGAAGCGCGTCTTAGTGGGCAAAAAGTGGTGGTATTTACACAGTTTCTAGATATGGTCGCCATTTTTGAACACTATTTACAAACTCAAGGGATTGGGTACGCCAAATTGCATGGGGCTACCTTGGATCGTAAAGGGGAGGTGGAGAGGTTCCAAAACGATCCGGAGTGTGAAGTATTCATCGGTACTATCCAGGCTGCAGGGGTGGGGATTGATTTAACAAAAGCCTCCGTGGTGATTCACTATGACCGTTGGTGGAACTTTGCAAAAGAAAACCAGGCGACCGATAGGGTGCACAGAATTGGGCAGACAAAAGGTGTGCAGGTATTTAAATTTTTATCTAAAGACTCCATAGAAGAGGATATCGACTGGA
>RGXB01000203.1 GCA_010029555.1 bacterium | reverse complement strand
TTCTTTTCGAGGGAATCGGTTGATAACTTCATGATCATGCAAAAGAAGGCATCAAACCCCCAGATTCGAAAGCAGCAGCAATTGGTTCTTGGACCTTGGGATCATGGCACCATCGGAAAAAGCAAAGTAGGTGATATTGATTTTGGCCCCAATGCAATCTGGGATCCCGTGCAAGCCAACCTCGATTGGTTTGATCGTTTCTTAAAGCGGGATGCCAAAGCTCTGGCAAGGCCTTTTATTCCTGTACGTTATTTTTCGATGGGGGATAACACCTGGAATGAAGCCAGCACCTGGCCCCCTGAAGGATTCGAAGATACATCTTTTTATTTGCATTCCAAAGGCAATGCGAATAGTGCGAAGGGTGATGGAACTTTGAATTCAACACAACCTGCGAAGGATGAAAAAGCAGATAGTTTTAAAGCAGATCCTTCAAACCCTGTTCCCGCTTTGCCTATCACTGAAAAAAGACCATTGCATCTTGCCCACTGGGCCCCGGTAGATCAAAGGCCGATTGAGGAGCAAAAAGATGTTCTGGTTTATACTTCCAAGCCACTTGATAAGCCCCTGCGATTTGCAGGTAACCCAAAGGCAGAACTGTTTGTTTCGACCGATACCAAAGATGCAGACTGGGTTGTAAAACTGATAGATGTTGCACCAGATGGCTTTTCCCACAACCTTGCGGTTGGAATACTTCGTGGAAGTTTTCGAGACTCAGAGCTAATTCCAAAAGAAATGAAACCTGGTGAAGTTTACAAGATAATGGTGGATCTAGGACCTATTGCTGCGGAACTTCCCAAAGGTCATTCCCTTAGAGTAGATATCTGTGGCGCTTATTTCCCCTTGTTTGATCGCAACACCAATACCGCAGAAGGACCATTTTCAAAAACCACGGTGATTGCAACCGAGAAAGTTTACCACCAGCAAGACATGGCTTCGCGCATTATTCTGCCCTGCAAGAAATAACCTTTTTCATGAAAACGAAAAACTCCGTATGAAATTTAATTGCACTCTTTTTCTCCTGCTCCTTGTTGCTCCATTTTCCCAGGCGCAAGGGTTGGAGAAACTTGCTTACAATCACCCGGGATTGGTGGTTGATCTGGGAGTTGGCCTTTGGGCGTGGCCTATTCCTTATGATGTAGATGGCGATGGCGATTATGATCTTATCGTTTCCTGCCCGGATAAACCCTCTAATGGCGTATGGCTTTTTGAAAATATCTCTGGAAGTACCAGTAAAAACAAACTTCCTTTGTTTAAGCCGGCCCGCAAACTAAGCACTACCGTACACTATGTGATGCCCAGTTATGTTGATGGCAAACTGAGGGTTTTATCGCCTGGTTATGAATACAAAAACTTCTCCACCCTAGGAATTTCAGAGCGTATTACATTGCCCATTCCTGCAAGGTTCCATGAATACGAAGGCAAGCAAACCAAAGGACCTAAGATCCGTCATAATCAATGGCGCTATGTTGATTTCGATGGCGATGGCAAACTGGACATCGT
>RGXB01000202.1 GCA_010029555.1 bacterium | reverse complement strand
ATACCTTCAAAAGCTTGAAGACCACTACGTGATTCTAGATCCCTCAAAAAGAAAAGAGCGCATTTTAGGCGCTTTGCCGCAAGGGACCACCGGTATCGAACGGCTTATAGAGGAGTTGATCTATTTGAGCGAGTATCCTGAGGTGGGATTTGTAAAATTTGACCCCAATTTCTTAACCTTGCCTCCGCAACTGATCGAATTGGAGATGATTGTCCATCAGCGTTACCTTCCGATCTACAAACACAATAAGATCACCAACGAGGCTTGTGTGATTTTAGACGCACCAACAAAAGAGCATATCCTTGAAAATAACGGTCGAGTTCTTAGAGCTAGACTCTCCGATGGAGCCTTTTTCTTTGAAGAGGACAAAAAACTTGGCCTAAAAAAAATGACCGAAAAACTGGACAAGGTGGTGTTTCAAAAGGAGTTGGGTACCTATAAAAATAAAATAGACCGCATGTTGAAAATCGCTGAGAGCTTTCGTGCGCATATAGGAAAAGAATTTTCAAACGTTATTGAGGCGATAGGGTACTGCAAAGGGGATCTCAACTCCAATGTAGTGGGGGAATTTCCTGAGCTTCAAGGATTGATGGGATCCCTTTATTCCAAACTCCTTATGGTATCCCCCGCAACAAGCTCTGCTATTTGCGAACATTATCAACCCCAAATGGAGAGTGACCCACTCCCCTCTTGTGAAACGGGAAAAATTGTATCGCTTATTGACAAGCTCGATAATATCATTGCTTTTTCAACGGTCAATTTACTTGCTACCTCTTCAAAAGACCCTTACGCCCAACGGCGCCAGGCTTTGTCGATTGTAAAACTTTTAAAAGAGCTGGGTTGGGATCTCAATATTGATGAGGCGATCAACCACCTACTGTTATCGTATAAGGAAACTCCCCACAAGGAAAAAAATCGGTACGAACCCGCTCATCTCATCCGCAGCAGGCTTAAGACTCTTCTTTTAGAGACAGGTTATGCTAAAGAGGAGGTAGAGGCCCTAATTTCTGCCTCGGAGCTGAACATTGTCAAAATTTTTAAAACAGCAGAAGAGCTTAAAAAGCTTCGTCAAGATCCCCTAGCTTTTAAAGAGTGGCTTGAGGTCTACCGAAGAGTCAAAGGGCAAGCAGTAGATCATAAACGTCTGGTGGAGCCAAACCATTTTGTCACTTTACAGGAAAAAGAGCTCTTCTCCCTTCTCAAGACACTCCCTCACGAACCCCTACTCGCAGCGTTATTGGATTTAAAACCCAAGATCGATGCCCTTTTTGACAATGTGCATATCAATGATCCAGATAAAGCACTTAAAGAAAACAGGCAGCAAATGCTTTGGACCTCCTCCCAACTTTTTGAAAAAAGGTTGAATCCCACACCTTTATTAGGCCTTTTGTAAGAGATCAAAGGGGGCTAAAATTGCCCCCTTTTCCTTTTTCTTGGATTAAGATTGAGTAAAATCCAAGATGGATTTAAAATAACTCTATGCAAGTTCAAGACACTAATT
>RGXB01000201.1 GCA_010029555.1 bacterium | reverse complement strand
AGAGAATAAGGATAAAATAGGATAAATAAAAAACTCCCCAAACGTGTACCGAAAGGGTGTTTAAGGGGAGGCGAAAAAAGATTTTTTAGTTTTTCAATGGAACTCACTATTTATCCGAAACGGGAAAATTGGACTTTTTTCAAGAGATAATACATGAAAAAAATAACAATTACAGTTAGAATGGGATTATTATGATTACAGACCTTACCCCTCGCATCCATGATGTAAAATCTCGCGTCCATGAACTCTCGAGGTTTCTTTGACCTGGCTCACAAGAAAGAGCGTCTTGTAGAATTAGACGAGGAGATGAAATCGGCCGCATTTTGGGAGGACCAAGAGCAGGCGAGAAAAAAAATTTCTGAAGCTAATGCCCTAAAAGATTGGGTGCAACCTCTCAACGGGATGCAATCGCTAGTGGAGTATTTGGAGACTTTCTATCCCGAGGCCAAGATCTCCAAGGAGGAGAGTTTGATTCAAGAGATGGAGGAGGAGCTCACCCTATGTGAGAAAGAGCTTCGATCTCTAGAGTTAAAAAGAATGCTCTCGTCAGAACTTGATCCGAAGTGGTGCACGCTTGAGATAAATGCTGGAGCTGGAGGAACCGAATCTTGTGACTGGGTTTCAATGTTGGCAAGAATGTATGAGCGCTGGTTTCAAAAAAGGGGCTGGAAAGTCCAAGTTCTCGATAGGCTTGAGGGGGAGGTAGCTGGACTGAAACATATCCAATTCCAAGTAGAAGCTCCCTATGGGTATGGTTATTGTAAAGCCGAAAAAGGGGTTCACCGTCTTGTAAGGATCTCCCCCTTTGATGCATCGGGGAGGCGTCATACAAGTTTTGCCTCTGTAGAGGTGGCACCTGTGCTGGATGAGGAGATTCCTATAGAGGTCAAGCCCGATGATATCCGTGTGGACACGTATAGAGCCTCTGGTGCTGGGGGGCAGCACGTGAACAAAACCGATTCAGCGGTGCGCATCACACACTTAAAAACGGGTATAGTAGTCTCTTCCCAACAAGAGCGGAGCCAAATTCAAAACCGCGAACGTTGTTTCAAAATGTTAAAAGATCGCCTTTATGAACTCGAAGTAGCCAAAAAGGAGGCGGCCCTTAAAAATATAAGTGGTGAGCAGTTGATTAATGGCTGGGGTTCACAGATACGCAGTTATGTTCTACAGCCCTATCAAATGTGCAAAGATTTGAGGACGGACTATGAAACAGCAGATGTTGAGGGGGTTCTTGACGGGGATCTCGATCCGTTTGTGGAGTCTTATCTTAAGAATAAGGGATCTTGATGATGTTTCATGATATCACTAAGGAGAGTCAATTTGATATCCGTTATTTTGAGGAAAAGGAAGCGCCTATTCTTAAAAACCATTTGCTCAATCCGCTTATCCAGAAGTGGTTCCCTTTATCCTCAGAAACGGATGTCGACCTTTTTACCCGGAACTGGGTAAATTTCGCAAAGCATCGCACCGCCATAACTGCTCTATGGGACCAGCAACCAATAGGTTTTGGTGCTATTTTCCTTCTCC
>RGXB01000021.1 GCA_010029555.1 bacterium | reverse complement strand
GTTAACCTCGGGTTTTTTTATTAATGAATTCGTAAACAAGCACTTTTCTTACCGATCATTTCTATTGCAAGATTGCCTCCAACAAAATTTTACATGCATCGATAGGGCTTAGCTTAGTACGCAAAGGTTAAAGGTCCCCTCTATCGCTTTTGATCCAAAGAGATTCTCACCACAAAATCTTAAGGCGATTTCAAAAGGGGGGCACCATAAACTTTTGCGATCGCTTCGAGTACTTGATCGGTTGTATGAATGCAACAGGGAGGCGCCTCATAAATATTAACTAGACGGCATGGCTGACCAAATGTATTGGGAATTTCATGATAGCAATGCGCAAAGGGGCAAGGACTTTGTAGAAAGATCTTTTTCTTGTTATCTAGATGGCGAAAATAGGGATTTACAGATCCAAAAAAAATTACTGAGGGAATGTCCATTGCAGCGGCTATGTGACTTGGACCAGAATCTAACCCAATAAAGAGATCGGCATTGTAGATCAAAGACATAACCTCTCGAAAATCTTTTGTCTTTACCCAAGGGGCGATGAGATTCTTTCCCTCTCTAGAGATCTGGATCGGTTCGAGCCCCAAAGAACGGATGAAGTCTAGTACTTGTTGCCATTCAATCCCGTAAGTATTGCGGAATAAATTTTTTATCCCGTAGGGATCATGATGTAAAATAGCATAGCGCTTTTTGATCTGCCTCTTTTTCTCTTTTTGGGAGAGATACAAACGGGGATAGGTAAGCTTTAAATCGACAAGTCCGGCCTGATCACGAAAGGCTTCTAAATGGTGCATTTTGGGTTTTTCTTGAAATTTTAATTCAATCAGATTCTCTTGAATGGGGAATATTTTTTCCGGACAATTGATATGAAGCTGTGTAGTGGGATAATGGTCAAAAATGCAGGGGTAAGGGGTAAAGATAAGAACCTCTTCCCCTTCTTCAAGAAAATGGCGCACAATAGGTTCTGCCCAGATATTATCGCCAAATCCTTTGTTGCGAACAATAATTTTCTTCATGATCCCTTAGATAGAGGATAGATTTAAAATTCTCAAGAAAAAAATTATAGCAAAGTAGATCGGAAATATATAGCGCATTTCACTTAGTAGATCTCCTCACCTGTCATCATAGTCGAATCTGCATTCGATGCTATTTTGATTCAACAAGAAGCGGCCAGTTAGAGCGGTGGCGCTGGCCCAGGAGATGCCTTTATCAATCTATCTAGCAGGAAAACTTGGATAAAAAATGGTCTAGGCATGAATTAATTCTTTTATTGAATCCTTTTTGTCCCTACCATTCTACTCATTCCTACTTTACAAGTGAGCGTTAACACAAATAAGAAAACGATAGGTATGGCTACTGTTCGATATTGAGCTTCTACTGGAAAACTAGAGGCTCTCGCTGATATTCTCGGTGTTATTTATTCCCGTTTAAAAATTGTCCTTGAGTTCGATTCTTTCCACAAAAAGTCCCAGAAATAAAGATTTGCAGTACCAAGTTGGTCAATAAACAGGATAGTTTCTAATACAGGCCCCACCATCTTTTTTAAGCCCGAGTTAACCTCGGGTTTTTTTATTAATCAATCCTTAAACAAGCTCTTTTTATGCTACGATAGTTGGCTTGACAGATAGATATAAAGTTGGTTTCAAGAGAGTTGCAAAAAAAGCATGTACCCTTGGCAGGGTATATAATTTAAAATTCTATATGTCATTTATTTCATACCACTTAGTAGTCAGCAAGGCATGAAAAAAAAGTTCGAATTTGCAAGTTCACGCAATTTACCTATAATATCTAGGAGTTTTTAACCTATACGGAGTCATTATGACAGCCAGTACATCTACACCCAGTGCAGACGCTTATAGATATGGGTGGGAAACATATGCAAAACAAGTTGTCTGTGAAATCCAAAAAATGAGTCATGAAGAACGTAAAGAATCTATAGGTTCATTAGGTCTTGCATGTGCATCAAAGGGACTCCCCTGGGAGGAAGCGAAATCTATAATACAATACCCTGGTGGAATGACTTTGAAAGAATTGGAATTGCGTGCCGCATTACAAACGTGCTTCGAGCCACTCTCTAGCGCTGTATTGCAATCACATTTTACACACTTTTATCAAAAAGGGCGGATAATCACGAAACTAGTAGCAGATGCCGCGGTTGTCGACAGCAAGAAGGAACAACTGAATTGTAGCGAAAAGGCAAATAGGGTGATAGTCGATGAACTCGGCAAATCTTTACTAAGACAAGGCGTTCAGCCTCAGGTTCCCCCAGCTCCAGCAGAACAAAAAGTTTAAATTAGACAGACTTTAATAATTATGTCGCCAGTGAGCTTCATCAAAAAATTCATGAAACCTTTATCATTCTTTCCACACCTCAATCTTGCTGTTTCGAATATAATTGGGCTTTTAATTATCTATCCATTTGCTAAAAAATACCTTCCTCAATCTTTTGCTCTGATTTTCAGCATTATTCATACTACAGTAAACGTCGTAATATACTTCTTGTCTCGTCTAATAAATAAAGCCAAGTCTTCCACACAACTATAGTGCTTTCTTGTTATATTTGCTAAATTAGACGCAGTTTTTCTTTGAATAAAATTTTTCTGATTTTTAAATTCTTCCATTCAAAAGTTCTGAATGTGTCTCTTTGCCTCTAATTGGTTGGACACTTTTTGTAGTCCACCATCGTTTTAAACGGCTATAGCTACTTGTACTGAGAGATTACCGTCTCTCAGTTGCAAGTTCTGAAACATTAAATTCAAAAGTTTAGGCTTTCTTCCGATAGTTATTGCTGTCCTGATAAATTGCAGCATCCCCAAGTTCATCTTCGATCGTGAGCAGCCGGTTGTATTTCGCTATCCTATCGGATCGGGATAGAGAACCGGTCTTGATTTGGCCTGCACGGGTACCTACGCAGATGTCCGCAATGATAGAGTCTTCTGTTTCTCCTGAACGATGAGAAATTACGGTGGTATATCCGTGCGCGCGGGCAAGTTCCATACAGTCCAACGTTTCTGTTAAAGTGCCTATCTGGTTCACCTTAATCAAAATCGAATTCGCCACTCCTAAATCGATCCCTTTTTGCAGAAATTTGACATTAGTAACAAAGTTATCATCTCCTATTAGCTGAACTTTTTTGCCTAGCTTCCGAGTAAGCGCCTGCCATCCTTCCCAATCACTTTCCGCCATCCCGTCCTCAATAGAATCGATTGGGTATTTCGCAGCAAGCTTGGTTAATCGATCCACCTGTTCTTCAGCAGACCATTCTTTGAAAGGCTGTTTTTTCAGCTTCTTTTTTGTCTCAAGGTATCGATAGGTCTTTGTGTCATAGAGATACGATCCTACTAGGTCCAAAGCAACGGAGACCTGCTCTCCTGGTTTATATCCCGCTTTTTCGATCGCTTTAATAATAATTTCGATTGCAGCTTCAGCAGAGGGTAAATCCGGTGCAAATCCCCCTTCGTCGCCGACCGTTGTCGAAAAACCAGCGTCTTCCAATAATTTTTTCAAAGTGTGAAAAATTTCCGATCCCCATCGAATTGCTTCAGCAAAGGTTGGCGCTCCGGTAGGTCGGATGAGAAACTCCTGATAGTCTAGCGAATTGTCGGCGTGGATTCCCCCGTTGATAATATTCATCATTGGACATGGTAGCACAAAAGTATCCGATTTCCCAATATAGCGATAGAGAGGCATTTTCACAGTAATTGCTGCTGCGCGCGCAGCCGCCAAAGAAACCCCTAGAATGGCATTCGCGCCAAATTTGGACTTGTTTTCGGTCCCGTCAGCGGCAATCAGCTTCTGATCCAACTTTCGCTGATCTAAAACCGATTCTCCAATTAGAAGCTCTGAAATAGGTCCGTGGATATTTTCTATAGCCTTCCTAACGCCTTTACCAAAATAGCGGTTTGGATCTTTATCTCGCAATTCAAGAGCCTCAAATTCTCCAGTTGAGGCCCCAGAAGGAATCGCCGCAGTCCCTACAATTTGTTGATCTGTATATACCGAAACTTGCAAAGTTGGATTGCCTCTGGAGTCTAAAATTTCAACAGCTTTGATTGAGACGATCCTTGACATAATTTCTCCAAAAAAAATTTGTTAGAAAAAAATATTGTAGAAAAAAAAGATATAAATAACAAATTTGAAAATCTCGGGATAGTATTTTATGGAAAAATCGATCTTCCGCTAGGTTCTTTTTAGGACAATCTAGCCTGCCAATCTTGGACCAAAAGGGTAAAGCCCCCCCTTTGGGACTGAAAAAAATTATTGTAATATTGCAAGAAATTAATTACAAAATAATCAATCACAGGGAGGTATTTTAATGGAAATTTGGCTGTTAGGCACGTTTTGGTTTCTATTGGCTCTTGTAGCCGATTTTCTTTCGATTCGTTTGAAGATTGCCGTCGCTCTTTCAGAAATTCTCGTAGGTCTTTTGACCGCTTTTCTGATTGGCATTTGGCTTCCCGAGTACTCTAATTTCGGATCTGATGTCCCCTGGGTTCAATTCCTGGCCGGCGTTGGTGCGGTTCTTCTGACCTTTTTGGCAGGTGCTGAACTCGATCCAGAAGCCATTAAGGGAAAAATTGGGGAAGTATTGCTGATTGGATTGGTAGGTTTCTTCGCCCCTTTTATCGGATGCGCCGCGATAGCCTATTACCTATTGGGATGGAGCTTAATGGCCAGTTTGCTCACAGGGGTGGCCCTTTCGACAACATCCGTCGCTGTGGTGTACGCAGTTATGTTAGAACTTGGATTCAATAAGACCCGTTTTGGAAAAACTGTTCTTGCAGCTTGTTTCGTGAATGATCTAGCTACTGTTTTAGCTCTCGGATTTATTTTCTCGCCCTTTACCTGGAAATCAGTTGTTTTCATCGTCGTGGCTGCCATCGTTCTCATTATCCTACCCAAACTGACCCGATACACCTTTGGCCGCTGGGGTCACCGCCATTCAGAACAAGAGGCTAAATACCTATTTTTCTTTCTCTTTGGCCTTGGATACCTAGCTTTTTGGTCGGGCAGCGAGCCGGTACTTCCTGCTTATCTTTTAGGGATGGTCGTCGCATCCATATTAGAAAAAGACCATCTCCTCGTAAAAAGGCTACGGGCGATCTCCTTTGGCCTACTAACACCCTTCTATTTTCTCCGGGCAGGTGCGTTTGTCTCCATCCCTGCCATCATAAAAGCCCCTCTCATGTTCCTCGCCCTCTTTGTAGCTAAAATGGTCACCAAAGGAGTTGGCGTCTACCCAGCAGCAAAACTTTCCAACTATCCGGAAAAGGACGCGATCTATACGACGTTACTCATGTCGACAGGACTCACCTTCGGGACGATTTCTGCTCTTTACGGGTTATCCCACCAGATTATCGACCAAACCCAATATTCGGTGATTGTCGCCACAGTCATCGCAAGCGCAATTATCCCGACCCTGATCGCGAACGCTTTTTTCCTGCCCAAACATCATTTGGAGTCCAAGGGGAAAGAATACCCCGATCTGCCTCCTAAAGAAGACCAACCTGACTCGCGCTGAAAGTGCAACAAAATACCACCCTCCCCTTTGGGGAGGCTGGATCACCAGGCGCAGGCCTTGTCCCCCTCCTCATTATTGATGAGATGAACTATAGTCCTAAAAAAGAAAGTTCGCGAGAAAACAAAAAAGCTCGATTCTGTTTTTTCGTGAACACTCACGGATTTTTTTAGGATATATTTATTATGACATCTTATAAATTGTCTCCGGCTACAACCGACGAAGCAGAAATGCTCAATCATAAAATTAATGCGTTTGTTGCTAGCCAAGTTTCATTTCACGGCGATACTGAAGTTTTGAAAGATTATGTTATCAAAGAAAATGACTTAATCATAGCTGGCATTAGAACTTGTTTTTATTTAGGTGAATGCTTGGCTATTAACGTACTCTTTGTGGATGAAAATTATCGAAATAAAGGATTAGGCGCTTTATTACTTAATCATGTTGAAGCTGATGCTAGAGCCATGGGAGCCAAGCTGGTCCATTTGGATACATTTAATCCCCAAGCAAAAGATTTCTACCTAAAGCATGGTTATGAAATTTTCGGCGTTCTTGAGAATTGCCCTACTGGACAAAAACGTTACTTTTTAAAAAAGAATATTTTATAGACCAATCGACAAAACCCCTTTTTTGTCTAAAAACCAGCAAAAAATAGTGATCTGCTTCAAATAATCGATAGAAAAAAACCTGCAAAGATGGGTATTTTCGGGCTCCTCCAAAACCTTTTTTAGTCTATTTTTATCAACTTCAAGCGATCTATTTGTAAACAAAATTAGAAATGCATTTAAATTTTTTTTAAAAAAAGTGCAATTTAATTGGCGTCTTGGTATCAAGTATGAATAACATTGCTGCTCTCTTGCAGATAAGAGGTAAGATTGTATCGGTAGAAGCAATGATAGAATCCTGCTTTTTTTGTAAAGTTTTTGCAAAAAAACTGGGATTGAAGGTTGACCTGCATTTTTTAAAAAAGAGCTCTTTATGGCTGTAGCTTTATCAGAACGCGTATTAGATAACCCAACTCTAAATTCTGTGCTATTCATTGATCAAGAGGGGCAGATTCAGATTAGAGATCAAAACAGAGCGGTGGAGGTCCTTTTACTATCCGACGCTAACTCTATTGAACATAAAATTGTTCAAATTGCTATGAATCTTTCTCTATCTAGAGAAAATGCCTCTTTAAATGAGCGGGTTGCGTTAGGTGAAAAACAAATCTTACATCTTCTTGAAGAAAATACAAAAATTCAAGACGAATTGACTACAAAACAAATGCAGGAGGATGCTAAAGCACTCCGTGCTGCTGAAATAAAAGAGGGAATTCTAGACATTCTAACTGCTCCTCTCTTTATTGTAGTTCACCCCTTTTTTATGCTGTTTAAGCCTATTATAGGGGCCTGTAAAATATTAATACCTGGTAGTTTTGCAATGAGAACGCGTTTAAATGAGATGGAACTCTATAAAACTTTCCATCCAAATGCCTCCCTGACAGAGTCGTACAACTATGTAAAAGAAAATCCCTTGAATCGTGATCCAGATAATTACACTCCCCTTATAGAGCGGTTTAAGGCAAACCATCCAGAAGGCACCTATCAAGAGTGTGTTCGTTATATAAAAGAAAAACTGCGTCCTGAAACAAGACTACAACTAAAGTGTACGGGAAGGGGACGTACTGGTTTTCAATTTGTCAGGGAGAAAAATGAAACCCTTGAGATTGAGAATTCCTCAGGAATTAGACTTTACTTATATTAGACTCTTTTCTAAAGCTCGTTAGTTTGGATTTTAACAAATCTCTAAAAATTAAAAGTTCTGGATGCGTCTTTTTTTAAGCCCGGACACCCTCCGGGTTTTTTTAAAACTGTTCGAACTCAGTGTTAAAGGTCGCAAGAAACTTCTAAAAAACCATGGTAGTTAAAGGTATTAATTTGGGGATTAAATCAAAGGAAATCCTCAAAAAGGCGATTGGCTATAAACCCTTTCCATTTATTCAAAGCTGGTTCTTTATTCATCTGTGGTATGGTGATTTTTCTGGAATTCCGATGGGAAAAATCCTTTAGAAGCATTTCATCTAATTTCCGTTTAAATTGCGGACTTTGAATCACAAGTATACCTTCGGAATTCCAAATCAGACTTGCTGAATCCAAATTTGAAGACCCAACACAGCAAGGTTCATTTTCTCCTATACCAAAAGAAAAAACCTTTTGATGGGTAGAAGAGGTACCACTACCTTCATCCGCTAACCACTCGTAAAAATCCACAGTCCCTGCCGGTACGGATTTCAAAAAAGAGCGAATTTGGCTTTGGGCAGTTGTAGCGACTACCCCAATCGTCGATTCTGGTCCAATGGTTCTATTGGAGAGAATTTTGAATAACACCCCCCTCTGCGCCGCCCTATAAATTCCCCTCAACAAATTCTTGGTGGGAAGAAGGTATCCGGTTGCAAATTCTATAATAGCATTATCTGGTACATGCTTGAGCATTGAAACTAAAAAATTTGAGATATGTCGCAAGTTATTTGTGTTATATTCACGAGCTGTCACGTAGATAAATCTCAAAAAGGCATCCCCCACCTCTTTAGGGAAAGCTGTTGAGGATCTCTCTAGAGCTTGCTGCTGAATTTTTTCCATTTCTTGAATAGCCGATTGGACATGCGAGAGAAGATATTTTTGAAAGTAGGGATTGGGATTTTTTAACTGAAACCTAGCAGAATCAATAAATCGGCTCAAAATATCCTCTGTAACCGTTCCCATAACTTGAACGTCAGTATCTCTCATGGGATATGCAAGACTCCCAGAGAAACCCTGTTTTTCATAAAAAGGGACTTTTTTATGGCTCCCATCCTCATTTTTCCCCCCCGATAGAAGGTACATATCTCCCGTATTCATCCCCCCCATAATAACCTTAAGCGGAGCCCCTTTGCTGTTCCACGTTATAAAGTATTTTTCATGGTCCACCGGTATAATCAAAAAAGTATTTGTAAGGTAGGAGTAGGGTGTACTCGTCGGTATGACAAATCCATTTCCCTTGGATTTATTTACAAAATCTTGAAGGTATTCGGGTATTGGATTGATTTTTCCCTCCCTAATGCCCTTTTTTAATTCTGTTTGAACCGAGGTTACCGTTCCCTTGACATCATACTGAATGAATACCTTAGCTCCACTCTGCGCTTTTTCCAGAAGTTTTTTTAAAATCAGCCCTCCTGTTTCGTCATTCCAGAACTCATAAGCTTTTATAAAAATGAAATTTGCTTCATCAATATTTTGTAATCTTTTATTTAGAGAATCGATTCCATTCACGATCAACTCGACTCTATTATTTTTATGAGATCGAGAAAAAGTCGTTTCATCCAAATGTTTTTGAAATTCAGAATTGCGAAACCAGTGTTGGTCCCCAGCAAGAGAGCTTACTAGATAGATCCCTATGAGAAACACGATTTTTCTATGCATCTAAAACCTCGAAACATGCAGAAAAATAAAAATTATTGTTAATACGGGAATTGAAAAAAGGAGCCATCCGAAAGAGACGAATGCTATCGAGCGCAGTAGGGAAAATTTTTCTACTGCACGAACAGCAGAAAAGGTCAAACCGATCGACCATATGGCTAAACAAACATTGATAAAATGAAAAATATCTGTCCAAGGATTGCCGCCCCCAACTAGAATAAAAGCCTCTTCAGGTTCAATAATCAAAATAGCTACCCAAGAAAGAAAAATCCCTAATGCTGTGACTTTCGACCATGCAAGGGCAGCCTTAAGGTGCTCTAATGGAGCTGTACCCTGGAAAACTCTTTGGCAGTAGAATAAAATATGACTCAGGATACCTAACCAAAGACAACCTAAAAAAGGGGCAAGAAATAGAGCTAAGAGCACCAAAGCCAGGGTGTCCATGCCTAGACCAAGGGATAGAACGTTAAAGAAAAAGAATACATTTTCCAAAGCTAGAATAAAAACTATAAATTGCACCCCGTAAGAGGGGCTGTTTTGAATAATGCTTCTAATGGTGTCTGCCGGATAAACCCACATAGACAACCATGGATTACAATTTAAGCTCTTCATAGTAAATAATTAAAGGTTTTTTTCCTTTAAACAATAATCTCGATATTCTGTAAATACAAACAATAGGGACGCTGAAAAATACGCTAAAGATTAATACTTTATCCTGTTTTCATTTTGGCTTTTCTGCTAATCTGATTGTTGTTTGTGCGTATTCTCTTTTTCTTTTTAATTTACTCATATAGGTGCATTGGTTGAAATCCCTCTTTTCTTTGCTGATAGGTGTTTTTTTTGTTACTGGATGTACCAGTTACAGATCTTTTGATGTGAAAGTCGATTCAATCTCTACTTTGAGGGCGAAAGAAAAAAAGAGCTATGTTCTTTTACCGGGGAATAAAGAGGGGAAGATTTCGGATCTGCAGTTTCAGGAGTTTGCGGCCTTTACGGAAAAAGCTTTGGACGCGCGAGGGTTTAGGAAAGCCTCGAGTATTGACGAGGCACAAATAGCTATTTTACTCAGCTATGGGATTAGCGAGCCGCAAATCTATAATTACGCCTGCAGTGAGCCGATTTATGGGCATATTGGAAACTCTTTTTCAGGCTCTAGCACTACAATCCATTTGTTTGGGAAATCATTCACCTACGCAGAAAATACCCAACACACCCCATCTTATGGAGTTGTGGGGTCAACAACCCGTCTAAACACCCAGGTGATCTTTTCCAAACACATGGGAATTACAGGAGTGGATTTAGAGCAGTTCAAAAAAACGGGCACACTTGAAGAGGCTCAAGAGATTTGGTCTACAAAAGCCCAAAGTCTGGGAGCTTCAAATGATCTACGAGAAATATTTCCGGTTCTCTTGATTGCGTCACAAAAACATATTGCGGATAACACCCAAAAAATGGTCTCGTACTCGATCCGAGATGACGCTAAGCTAGAAAAAAAAATCCACGAATTAAAAAACTAGCCAAACAGGGTCTACGCGTAAAAGACTTTTTAAAAAATACCCCCCCTAGTCCTTCGCCCATTTTTTTCCTTTCAGAACCAAGAGCTTTCCTTGACTTCTTAAAGAAAAGGGATATAGAATCAATTCATGAGTCGGATCTTCTCTTCCCTTTATTTGCTCTTTTTCAAGTTTAAGCGCTCCTAGCGCTTTTAACCTACTTTTTTTCACACCTATTTTTTCAAACATTTTCTACAAGGAAATAGCATGCGTACGGAAAAACTGGGCTTTTGGTCTTTGACCTCATTAGTCGCCGGAAGCCAGATTGGTACAGGAATTTTTTTACTCCCAGCTACTTTAGTCCTCTATGGAGTTTGGGGGATCGGGAGCTGGTTTATAGCAGGTGGTGGAGCTCTGCTTTTGGCTTTTGTTTTCGGGAGCCTAGCGGCAGACAGACCTAAAACAGGTGGGCCCCATACATTTATCGAGGCTGCATTTGGCCCAAACTTCGGATTCTTTTCCGCCTGGTTGTACTGGATCATCTCCTGGTTTAGCTCTTCTTTGGTTGTGGTCTCCATTATCACTTACCTGACCCCTTTAATTGGAGATTTGCACCCTCTAGTCGGCCTATTAGCTAAGCTAGGCGTTTTAGCCCTGGTCACCTGGCTGAATATTTTAGGGGTTAGGTCAGCTGGAAGGACAGAGTTCATATTGACTCTACTGAAGCTTATCCCTCTGGTTCTTGTCCCTTTATGCGGCTTATGGTGCTTCAATTTTGATCACCTGCGTTCTTTGATCTCTGGTTCTGTCGGTGGATTCCAAGCAATGAGTGAAGCTACTCTTTTAACATTTTGGGGCTTTATTGGGGTTGAATCGGCCACAACACCCGCCGAATCGGTGATGAATCCCAAAAAAACTATCCCTAGAGCTTTAATTACCGGAACTCTTCTTGTTGCTTTCGTCTATACATTTAGCAGCACTGTAGTCATGGGGGTAATCCCTTTTGAACAGCTAGCCCAATCCAAAGCTCCATTTGCTGCGGCAGCGCAGAGTATTTTTGGGGGAAATTGGCACCTGTTGATTTCTGTTGCAGCCTCTCTTGTTTGCCTCGGAACGCTGAATGCCTGGGTATTGACTAGTGGACAGATCGCTCTTGGGGCGGCTCAAGATGGCCATTTGCCACGCGTATTCATGGAGACAAACAGACAAGGGGTATCAGTTTGGGGTCTAACTGCCTCTTCATTAGGTATCATTCCCGTATTGATTCTCTCAATGAACCAAAATCTAGCCTCTACCATTCATTTTACTATAGATGTTTCTGTAACAGCTTTTCTGTTGATTTACACCCTTTCGGTTCTTAGTTATCTCAAACTTTTTTGGAAAAGGGATTTTCAATCAAAGTGTATAGGGCTTGGGGCTCTGAGTTTCTGCCTCTTTATCCTTGCTACCGCAGGAATTTGGCCGGTGGGGCTCGCTCTTTTAATGGCTCTCACAGGTCTGCCGTTCTTTTTCTTGAAAAAAAGAAACGCTACGATTGCCTAGAAAAAATCTTTAGCTTTCGGGCTAAAGATTTTCACTTCCTTAATACCCAGTTTATTCTTAAACCAGTTATCCAAAAAAGAGCTCCAAAATCTTTTTTTTGCCGATTTTTGACACAAGCTCTCTAAATGAGACATATATAAATAAAAGCATCAGATAATAGACCTGGACTGAGAGAAAAATATTCCACTGCATGCTGCTAAAAAATTGGGTAAAGTCGGCCTCAAAGTGGTGGCTATTGTCCCAAAAAATAGGGGCGAATCTGATCATCAGCCGCACTAGAAAAAGGATGATCCAATAAAGAAATGTTTTCCAAGCGATCGGTAGGGCTAAAGGATAGTTTTTATAACGATCTATGAAAGGCATGTGATCCAAAATCAAAACGATTTTGGCAATCAAGGCGGCAGCTAAAGCAACTTGGACAAATTTAAATCCCTCCATGCCCACTTTTTCAAATAAGAGGGTCTCAATCCAATTGATTAGGGTAAAAAAAATGAGAAAAAAGAAAAAAACGGGGCAAATATGGGTGATTTCTTTCTTGATAAAGTTGAAAGAACTGACCGATGGAAACAATCGTTATGTTATGGATAAACTTTTAAACGCAGATCACTCCCAGGATCGGCGAGCTACGGTCAAACAGGGGCAAAACCCTTTCGCGATTATCCTCTCCTGCTCCGATTCGAGGGTGATACCCGAAATCATTTTTGATCAATCTACAGGCAATCTTTTTGTTGTCAGGATTGCAGGAAATGTTGCAGGAGCGGTTGAACTTGAGAGTATCGAGTTTGCAGCAAAAGTGTTTGAATCTTCAATGATCCTTGTTTTAGGGCATGAGTCCTGCGGAGCTGTGAAGGCAGTTATCCAAAATAATACGAAAGACATACCCGAAATTGCATCCCTTATTCAACCCGCAGTAAAAAAAGGTAAGAATTTAGAGGTGGCGATTAAAGCTAACGTCCAATCTGTTGTCGATAGCCTTAAAAAGAATCCTAATCTTCAAAAGCTCATAGAGGCCAAAAAACTCGATTGTGTCGGTGGCTACTACAGAATGAAAACAGGGAAAGTAGAGCTTTTGCAACCATAACTTTTTCGTTTTTTTTCGGGGGGGGGAGATGAACCCTTTCCCCCCCCACGGTTAACCCAAAAAAACCGACTAATACTATCTTGTTCACATTGAGCATGTTAAAAATTTAATAGGTTTTAATACTATTTTTTAATATATGTATTTTTATAAGAATAAGTGTTTATAAGGGGTTTACTGTGTCCATTGTAAAAGTGATTGAAGTGATCAGCGAAGGCAAGACCATTGAAGAGGCAATCCAATACGCGGTTCATGAAGCAAGCAAGACAGTAAAGGATATCAAACAGGTTGATGTGGATCATATCCACGCTAAAGTGGAAAACGGGCATATCACCAAGTACCGGATAGATGCGCGTATCAGCTTTGTAGTACACCGCTAATTGCGGATTCAAG
>RGXB01000003.1 GCA_010029555.1 bacterium | reverse complement strand
ATGTTCACGAGCTTTTTAAACATCCCAAGCACCCCTACACAAAAGCTCTTTTGCGTTCAATACCCAGGCTAGATCTCCCCAAAACATCTCCCCTTGAGGTGATTGAGGGCAATCCCCCTGATTTGTCAAAGCCGATTAACGGATGCCCTTTTCAGCCCCGCTGTAGATTTAAAACACCCCAATGCGGCTCTACCTCCCCGCCGATGATCAATCGTGTCGCCTGCTGGTTGTATGACCCTAGATTTAAGGAAAAGTATGAGCTCTTCACCTCTTCTTAGTGTAAAAAATCTCAAAAAAACCTTTACTCATAAAGAGCACTCCATCACCGCTGTTGAGGGGGTCTGTTTGGATCTTTATCAGGATAGGACACTGGGGTTAGTCGGAGAGAGCGGTTCGGGTAAATCGACATTAGCCAAGCTGATTTTACGTTTAGAAAAACCTGATGAAGGGGAAATTTTTTTTCAAGGAGTGGATCTTTTAAAGCTTTCCCGTAAAGAGATGATGGATGTGAGGATGGAGCTGCAGGTAATCTTCCAAGACCCTTATGGAGCATTGAATCCCCGTATGACAGCTCAAGAGGTGATCATGGAGCCTTTGGAGATTTTTATGAAAAACTTGAGCTTTACAGAGAAAAGGCAAAGAGTTTTGCACCTTATGGAGCTTGTGGGGCTTGATCCTAATTTTTCACAGCGCCTTCCTCATGAATTTAGCGGAGGTCAAAGGCAAAGAATCTCTATAGCTCGAGCTTTGGCTCTGCATCCCAGGCTCATCATCTGCGATGAACCTATTGCAGCGCTAGACGTTTCCATTCAGTCTCAAATTATTAATTTACTTAAACGTCTCAAAGCAGAGCTAGGATTGAATTACCTATTTATTTCCCATGATCTAGCGATGGTGAAATATTTGTGCGACGATTTAGCCGTCATGCATTTTGGAAAGATTGTGGAGAAAGGAGACAGCGAAAACATCTACTCTAATCCGCAACACGTCTACACAAAAGCCCTATTAAGTAGCGTTTCTAGGCTGCAATAGCCAAAAATACAAATCGCCCCAAGGAACTCTTTTTATTTATAATATATCCAATTCGCACCCATAGCTAGCCCCACGGTCATTTCCCCCCCCTCGCATGATTCTTCTTCTTAGCCGCATTTTTCTTGCCGGCGGTTTTTTTAGTCTGCTTTTTCACAATTTTGGCCCTTTTTTCCTCTTTTTTCGATTGATGATTTCTAGATCAAAATTTGACTCTTAATCTACAACCTCTCTAACTGATGGACTAGTATCATTTGTATGACAATTCCCACCACCCTGACATCCGGTTAAATGGAATTCCTCTCCACCTCGAAAAACTTTCTTCTTAGCCGCATTTTTCTTGCCGGGGGTTTTTTTAGTCTGCTTTTTCACAATTTTCTCCCTTTTTTCCTCTTTTTTTTTGTAAATATAATTGTAAACTAAAATGTTTTATTCCGTTCGGGCGCCTTATTTACACAATTTAACACTCCAGAATCGGTCGTTTGCTGCGTAGCCCAAATCCCTTATTCTCTCACACTCCCGTCTCCACAGATCTTGGGATGAGCAGGTGGCTTTGTGGCACCAACTCTTAAAGTACTGCAGGGGACCCCCGGCTCCCACTTGTCACAACAAACACTTTCCTCCCCCCCCCTTTTTTTCTTTTGAGCAACTTCTTGCTTCCCGGCGGTTTTTTTAGTCTGCTTTTTCATAATTACTTTCCTTGTTTTTTTTATAAATATTACTATTAAGTTTGATTGTCAAGAGGATGGTTTTACAAGTTGATAACTAGCGAGTTACATTTTATGGATCTTTATGAGTTGGAGGGATGATTGGTAGCCTTTTTCAGATGAAAAATGGGAGGTGCAACCAGTTTGCTTAACCCCAAGCTTGTCAAAATCAAGGCAAATAGAGTACTAAACAAGATTCGAGAGACGATCTAAATTCGTGTAAAAAAATTAAGAATAAGCATTTACAGATAGTTATGAAAAAAATCCCAAGAAAAAGTCACCCCCAAAAAAAAGGGGGAAGTGGTTTTAACACCGAGCTTACAAGTAAACAAAGCGATCTTCGAAAAAATCCAAACCCTGGTAAAAATATAATCGGGTAAACTACGATAGCTCAAGAGGGGGGGTGTAAAGATCCCCCTCTTTTGTTTAGTTTTACTATCTAGAAAGTACCCAGAAAAAACGTGAGCTACTCATTAACCGTCGTTTGCAGTTGGTCGATTGGTGACAGCATTGTTTGTGCTGTTACACCCCTGTTGACATCCCATGACTCTAATATTTCCATTACCCCCTTTTTTCTTTTGAGGAACTTCCTGCTTCCCGGCGGTTTTTTTAGTCTGCTTTTTCACAATTACCTTCCTTGTTTTTTTATAAATATTACTATTAAGTTTGATTGTCAAGAGGATGGTTTTACAAGTTGATAACTAGCGAGTTACATTTTCAGGATCTTGAAGAGTTGGAGGGATGATTGGTAGCCTTTTGCAGAAGAAAAATGGGAAACGAAACACCTTCATGGGGAAAATAAGGGGGTGCTTTTTTGAAAAAAAATAGATAGGGGCCGAATTCAATTGATCAAGATAGACTTTTGAATTTCTTCGATCGGAAATTTCTTGTTTCTTATAGGTATTTTCTCACTTTAGATAGAGGTGTATTTCGTTTATCTCTTACCCTTATCTTAAGGAGCTTTTCACTACAATTTTAGCTCTAAAGCTTTTTTAAAAACGGGCCGATCCCCCATCGGCCTATTTTTTACTGCAGTCATTCGGCAGTTTTTTTACTCGAGATATAGATTTGCCAATCTATATTTTTTTTGCTCGAAAACGAGAATAGGGATTTTTCTCCCCTTATGATCCTCCTCCCAACTGTAGGTATACTCATTATGGGTGAAATAGGGTTTGCCCTCACACTCTGCGCTAACTGCTCGATTCGTTAGAAAAGATCCGTGGATTCCCGGATCAAAGAGGATGTTTTTAAAATCTATTCCCCGCACCCAATCCATATGCCCTTTATTTACAGACGAAGTGTACTCTTTGGGGGCACTGGTAAGCTCCTCTGCGTACATGGATCTATAATTGGCAAAGTTGGACAAAAGAGTTGGAAGGCTTGTGTAACTGGTATAAAGAATTTCAGCTATAATTTTTTCCAGAATTTGCAAATCCTTGATCACCATAAAATTTGTGCTGACGCAAGTGGAATTATAACGGGCTAAAAAGACTTTATCCGTTTTAAAAAACAGATCTAACATCTCTTCTAATGGGGCGTAGAGCATATTTTTTTGCCCCATAAAAAAGATGTTTTTGAGCGGAATCTGTTTCAAAAACTCGTAGAGCAAAATAAATTTCAGTACAGAGGATTTGATCAGATCCTCCTTTGCAGCATTTTGTCCGGTTTTTGTAGGACAATAGTACCCTTTTTTTACACTTCGATACAGAGGGCTTTTTGTTAGCGCCTCTCTATCGACAAAAAAAACATCCTGGTCCAAAAAAAAATCGGAAAATTTTTTATACTGTAAATAAGAGCTAATAAAATAGATGGGTGTATTTGGGTTAAAAACTCTTGCCTGCTTAATTGATTCACAGATGAAATCAGATTGCAAAGAGCCGTTTTCTATGTAAACAATCGCATGTTCTTTGGCCTGTAACCCTATACAAACCAAAAGTGTTAAAATGAAAAATCGCATTAAAAAAACCTCTAAAAAAGAATTCTAGAATGCAAAAATTAATTTTTCAAATTATTCTTAATTTCAGATAAATTAAGTCGAAGTTTCGGGAGATAATAAAAAAGTAGTATCTGCCTCTATGACCCAAACACGACATTTGGTTTGCTTCATTACAACAGCTGGATTTATTACCCGTGCAACGCTTTCTGAGTAGTCGAGATTCTTAGGGACAGCTAAAATCAAAAGGTCGTATCCCCCCTCTTCAATTTTTTGTACAATAGCATCTTCATACGAGCGGGAGCGGACCAGAAAGGTATTAGGTTTCATCCCCTTTTCCACCGCAAGAGCTTGGGCAAAATCTAAGGAGGCGTTGGCTTTGGCCTCTTTAAATGCCAGCTTTGATTGTAAACTAAAACTAAATGGAACCTCAATAACATACAAAAGATCCATTTTAGCCCCCGTAGCTCGAGCAGCCATTAATCCTACTTGAGTAGCTTCCGAGTGTGGATCAAGTGTACAGAGCACCAGAATCTTTTTGATTTTAAGCTCTTTGTACCCTTTAAGCTGCACTTTTTCAAGCTTAACACTACCAGTGACATCAAGAGCATACTTTCTCCTTAAAAAGGTGTACATCAACACCCCTATCGAGATCCATATTAATCCCAAGAAACGACCATCTGGCTTAGTAATGATAATTCCGATCAAAACGGAAAAAGTAGAAAGGGCACCAATAATTGCCGTAATCGGATATTTTTTTTGTCTAATAGTGATATTGAACGGGATTTTAAAGGGTCTTGGCAAATCGGGTT
The DNA here is from genome assembly GCA_010029555.1 of bacterium. Taxonomy (GTDB): domain Bacteria; phylum Chlamydiota; class Chlamydiia; order Chlamydiales; family RGXB01; genus RGXB01. The sequence continues at coordinate 22,802 of RGXB01000003.1, read as the reverse complement.
CTTTATAACGCATCTTTAAAAGCGCCATATGGGCGCTAAAAAAAGCGATCATCGCGCCGAAATTATACAAGTCAGCCATAAAATCCAGCTGACCTTCACTAATCAGAACAATGGAAGAGGCTAAAAAGGCAAAAAAGATCAGTGCTATATATGGACTTTTAAAGCGTGGGTGTAAAGTGTAGAAAAACTTGGGTAACTGAAAGAATTCTCCTAGGTTAAACGCGAGTCTTGAGGCCCCTAAAAGCCCTGCGTTCGCTGCAACAAAGAGTAATACAGCAGCTAAAAGCCCAACCCATGGGGCGATTATTTCCGTACCGAAAGGGAGGTTTTTCACGATTCCGACAATTGGATCTTCTAGGTATTTTCCTGTAAGTTCCTGAGGAGTCATATCAGAAAGGGCAATAGTGGAGAGTCCAAAATACATCAATAAAAGGGTTGCCATGGCTAATAAAATCGCCTTGGGGACTGTTTTCTCAGGTCTTTTTGCCTCTGATCCAAGTTGAGCCATCGATTCGATACCGGTATAGGCAACCATAGCCATCCCTACCCCTTTTCCAAAATCGAGCCAACTTGGTGAGTATTGGGTATTTGGTCCGTTGATCGCTAAATGTTTCCACAACACGGAAATGTCGACGACAGAAGAGAAACCAATTGCGATAATAACCACCTGTGTCACGATTGCAAGAATGCTTAGTACAAGGCTCATTCTCGTTGAGTGTTTGGCCCCGAAAAAATTTAAACCAGTCAAAAAAACAATCAAAAATACCGTAACAGAAAGCTTGATAGGCACCACCTTAAGGAGGGGGAAAAAAACGGCCAGGTAGGGTGAAATCGAATATGCGGAGATGGAAATAGTGACTATGTAGTCTAGCATCAGCCCCCATCCGGCTATGAAAGAGATGAGATCATTAAAATTTTTTCTTGAGAAAGAGGCAGAACCCCCAGCTTCAGGAAGAATGGAGGACATTTCGGCATAAGTTAAAGCCGTACACATGAAAACAAAACCTGCAATCATGAGAGCGATAGGTGTGGCACCCAAAGCAAAAAGGGTTGTGATCCCTAGTGCGTAGTAGATAGACGATCCAAGATCTCCGTAACCGACAGCAAAAAGATCGAGTACTCCTAAACTTCGGCGCATAGTGCCCCTGTCTACTTGCGCAATTTTATCAGCCATACTCGATTAACTAAAAGAGATGTATTAAAAGTGCAACAGAGTTCTTTTCTTGAAGACTTCACCTCTCTTGTTTCCTTAAGACATTAAAGCCTTCAGACAACCTCTAGAAAACGATTTTTTTATAAAATCTGAAGACCTTTTTTTCGAAGCAGAGGTGCCGGCAGGGCAAAAAAGACCTCTTGCTCTGGCTCTCCAAAAGAGCTTTTAGAAATAACAACAAGAGATTCAATTTTTTCTACCACTTGGGTAAAAAGCTCCTCGGGCACTGACGCTCCGGATGTGAGAACTACCCTTTTTTTATTCTCAAAAATAGGCTTTTGAACCGATTCAGGGCCCGAAATTAGGTGCACTTCCACACCTGCATAGGCCGCAATTTCGGTCAAGCGGACCGCATTCGAACTTTCCGGATCCCCTACTACCAGAACCAAATCAGCCCCCGGTAAAGCTTTTTGTAAAGCGGTTTGCCGGTTTGTAGTTGCATAGCAAATAGAGGAGGTAGGGAGCATCTCTACTTGAGAAAATTTTCGGTGAATCGCACGCAAGATAGGCTCCAAATCGATAGTACTCAGAGTGGTCTGTGTCACTAAGGAAACGGGAAGCTGGCTATCAAAAGGGACACGATCCACATCGGAAAGGTTTTCCACCACAAAGGTAGTCTCTAAAGACTCACCGGTGACTCCCTTGATTTCCACATGATCTTTATGTCCAACAACGATTGTAGGGATCCCCATTTTTTTAAAACGCAAAACCGCAGAATGGACCTTTGTTACTAACCCGCAAGTAGCATCAATGACGTGCAGTCCCCTTTTTTTAGCCTCATCACGTACTAAAGGGGGGACACCGTGTGCTGAAAAAAGTAACACACTACCCTCAGGTACCTGCTTAAGATCATCCACAAAAATAGCCCCTTTTTTTTCCAAAGAGGCCACCACAAAACGGTTGTGGACAATTTTGTGCTTCACATAGACAGGAGCACCAAAAAGTTCTATTGCCTTTTCTACCGATTGGATCGCACGCACGACCCCGGCACAAAAGCCGCGCACTGAAACAAGAATCAGTTCCACTTAACTACGCTTCCCTATCTGCTTATCTAGGCTTCCACATCAGCTGCGCAACGGAAACCATAGGTTCTATTGGAAGCCGACGGGCTGTTTCTATGGCGGTGCGAGCAACGTAAATCATCTTTTAAGCTCTTCCAACAACCCCCGCGCAGCACCCTGTAAACGCCCTGCTGAGGACCTTTGGGGTTATCCGATTCTTGCAACGATAACTCATAGTAATTGTACTCATACCAATCGCTACACCACTCGTAGACATTTCCAGCTAAATCAAACAACCCGAAATTGTTCTCTTTATAACTCATTACCGAGGAGGTGTCTGAACTAAAGAAATTAGCCATCGATCTCTCTATAAATTGCCCCGTCGGATAGACCGCTTCTATAGATCCACCTCTAGCAGATATTTCCCATTCGGCCTCAGTAGGTAAGCGTTTGCCTACCCATTTTGCATACGCCGTTGCACCATACCATGTCACCCCTACAACAGGGTGTTTTGAATAGCCAGGCTCTACAATAAATTTACCTGCGTGGCGCTTGACACGGGAGTCCTTTAGGTGGATGATGTCATTGTTATTTACATCTTTTTCTCCCCCCATCGCCTCTAAAAACCGGATGTATTGCTCATTTGTCACAGGGTGTATGTCGATCGCAAAGCTGTGGACATAAACCTGATGCTGGGGACGCTCGTCTCGAGCCCCGGTTTGAGATCCCCTCGCATAAAACCCGTTTGGTACTATACTCATTTGCGTTAATAGAGGGGTTACCTCTATATCGGTTTTTGTCTCCTGCTTAAAAAGGGCTACATTTTGATCCACTTTAAATTTGGCTAAAGGGTCGGGATCGTAAGAGGGCCTTGCAATCACACTCTCTTGTAGTTTAGGCTGGGGAATATCCATCGAGTGAAAAACAAGTTTCTCTTTTTTCTCAGGTGCTGCAACGGAAGCCATCACAGGTTTTTCGACCTGAAGCACTCTAGAGATAGCATCAACTGGTGTAGCAAAAGCTCCGCTTTTTTGTTCGAAATACGGGGCGAGCTTTTCTGGACGATCCTGCGGTTTTACCTGTAAGCAAGCGCGCACAACATCGGTCCATTTTTCGGGCAAAGGAAAAATCCCCTCCGGAAATTTTTTCTGCATTAAATAGAACGCTAACGATCCAAAAGCATACTGGTCAGCTGTATAATTGACGTGACTTCCGTGCCTTTGCTCCGGTGCAAAAAAGTAAAAAGCGCTGAGAAAAGAGTCTTTAAATTTAGAATCGTGATGGGGAATCTCCTCTGCTACCGCTTTGTAGATCCTGGGCAACATTTTCTCCTCGGTGAGCAACCCCGTAAGCCCTGCATCAGTCAAAACAATTTTCCCCTCTTTTCCCATCAAAAGGTTGGAAAACTTCAAGCCGCGGTGCGCCATTTGCTGATCTTGAAAGCGGTGCTGGTGCAAACGATCTAACGCCTCTGCTATTTGCTTGAGAATATTTGTGATCTCATCCTGATCAAGTTGAAAATTGACAAGCTTCAAATAGTCGAGCAGGGTCTGAGAATTCCCCTGGTCATTCAACACAAGATCGCTGACTACATAATAACTCCCCTCATGGCAACCGACATACCTGTAAGTAGTAAATCCCTCACCATCGATTTTGGAAAGCTGCTCTACACCCTTTTCAAAACGTTCTATAAAAAAACGGTCCTGAGAAAGAGACTCATCGAGAATTTTTAAAGCAAACGGCTTTTTTAAAAAACGGTGCTCAGCAAGGTACGTATGTCCGAGCGGGCCATTTCCAAGCCATCTTTTTAACTGATAATCTCCTACAAAACGTGGTTCCATGGAACTCCTAGCTTTTCTAAATCGTCTATTGGTTCGCTACAGCTCGAGGGGGTGCACACGTAAACGGTAGTTTTATTATTGATACACGATTTCCCCTCAATCGCCGGAATCAACTTTGTCAACAATGGGTGACAGACTACCACAGAGGTAAAAGGGTGACAGAAGCAATAGTTCGTATTATCTTCAAGATCCTTTTTTAGAAAAATAGTTTTTTTATCTTTTGAGACAAAATAGAGCACATTTAGGAAAAAAGAGAGCATCGACGCCGGATGGTGCGTCAATTTCTCAACCCCCAATTTTAAAATGGATTCGGCCTGTTTCAAATACTCGTACTTGTGACTAATGTTGTACAGGCGCAAAAAATTTTCTGCCATAAGAGCATTCGCCGAGGGTTCGACCCCATCTAAAAAGGGTTTGATACGCACTAGAAAGGTGTCATCCAAAGCGGTACTAAAATACCCCCCCTCTTTACACCTGAAAATTCTGTCAGCTTCGTCAATCAATTCGTGGATTATTGGATAGCTTTCTGGAAATTCCCCCGTTTCAAAAGCGGTGAGAAGCGCTTTAATCAATGTTGCAAAATCCTCCAACAGAGCCTTGCCAACAAATACCTCTCCAACAAGCGCATGGTGGAGCCTGCTTCCCACAAAAAAGCGTTTTAAAATCTCTTTCACAAGCGACACCCCGGAATGGATTAGCGCTCGATCTTTAAGATAGCAACCGGCTCGAATGCGCGCATGAGCTAGATTGGCATTTGCTCCCAAAAGGATTTTACGATCGATATCTAACGTATCTCTTTGTTCGATCACAGCCCGGAGTTTTTTTTGCACCGAACGGAAAATCCCCTTTTTTTCCTCAGGTGTTTCTTCAACCAAAAAGAGGATGTTATCCCCATCAAAAATCCCCTGCTGGGCAGCCCCCAAATAGCGGATGGCGAAAGCCAACTCCTCTTGCGATAAAAGGTCTTGCAACTCCTCATAAGTAAACAAAGAGTGCCCCCCCTCTTCATAAGCGTGATCCGCACTTAAAGAAGATGCATATCCCCAATCGGTTTTGAGAACGTTTTCGAAAAACAAATTAAGTTCGTAGGCAACGTCGCGGTACAAAATTTTGCCCGTTTCAAAGTACATGTGTGCATACGCCTCCATTAAAAAGGCGTTATCCGATAACATTTTTTCGAAATGGGGCTCTAATCGCGCTTCGTCAGAGGTGTAACGTCGAAACCCACCCAAAATAGGATCATACAGTGGGCTAAATAGCTGCTTTTCAAGAGTGGTCTCGGCAAAATAGTGCGGTCTTTGGTCCTCGAAAATTTCTGAAAGATGGATAAGTGGGGAGGTTTGAAATGAGAGGGGGAATTTTACCTCGCCCTTAAAACCACCCTGTTCCCGGTCAAAGCTCTCAAACAAAGTTTTCAAAATGTGGAGCTGCGCCTCTTTTGAGGGCATAGCAGAAACCACATCAAGAGTCGCCTCTTTATAAATTTCTACAAGGTGCTCCGTCTGCTCAAAAATCGCCTCTTTATCTTCGGAATTCCACAGATGTTTAAGCTCAAGAAGAATATCATTGAGACCTATATACCCGTCAATCGTCATAGGGGGCAAATAGGTAAAAACGTAAAAAGGGGCTTTATCCGGGGTAAGAATCAAATTTAAGGGCCACCCTGCCGGGTGTTGCGTAAGTAGCTGGGCAAAGTCCATGTAAAGTCGATCGATATGAGGCATCTCCTCACGATCGATTAAAATGGGGACAAAAGAGTCGTTTATGATTTCGGCTATGGACAAATCTTTAAAAGACTCCTCTTGCAACACCTTACACCAATGGCAACTTTTATACCCTATCGACAGGAAAACGGGGCGATCGTATTTTTTAGCTGCCAAAAATGCCTCTTCGCACCAGGGCTGCCAAAATACCAGGTCATCCGCATGTTCCCTCAAGTAAGGAGATCCCTGATCCCTTAATCTATTTCTATTGATTTCCATTTGCACCTAGAGAAGTTGCAGATATTTTGCCAGTTGCCAAGCGAGGTATATCATAACTACAAAAGCCCCTACCATCATAAACCCTGGCATCGAACGTCCCGATTGACCCGCGTTATTGCGCATCTCAAGAGTTCCTATTCCATAGGCAAAATCGTGTTTTTGCGGTGTATTCTGAAAAAGATGGGGATATTTTTTTTCCAAGTCGGTCATATCCATCTCGAGATAGCTTGCGTATTGTCGTAAAAAACCGAATCGATAAATGTCGCTCAAGCCGGACGCCTCTTTACCCTCTTCCAAAGCCACAAGATAGCTCTCCCTAATCGAGGTAGAGCTTTCAACCTCCTTGATAGAGATCCTCTTATCCTCGCGTATAGCCTTAAGAAGGCGACCTAGTTTTATCATTTCCTCTTGCATCGCTTTAAGCACCCTATAAACCACTGAAGAGTTTTAACTTAGCAAGTTTTAGATTATTTGTGAAAATGATTGGTTGTAGGATGATATAAGAGGATGTTTCTCTCTCTTTTTTTTTAAAGCCTCACCAAGAAAAACTCTTTTTATGTTTTTTCATTTCTTTGTTTGCTAAGATGGTGTCATGGAATTTGAAGGTCTGTATATCGGCTCCGATGAAGCGGGAAAAGGGGATTTTTTCGGCCCACTTGTGGTAGCAGCGATTGCGATCAATGAAGAGACTGTCGAGATCCTGAAAACTATCGGTGTCAAAGATTCTAAAAAATTGAGCGATACGAAAATTGATCTTTTGGCCTCTGTTATCAGACAAAAAATCCCTTATGACCAGATCGTACTTTTTCCTAAAACCTATAATGAGCTCTACTATAAGTTCAAAAACCTCAACCACCTTTTAGCCTGGTGCCATGCTGCAGTAATCAAAACAGTATCCGAAAAGACAGGGGCTACAAAGGTGCTGGTGGACCAATTCACTCAAGAGCCTCTGGTAGAGCAGTATTTGAAGAAAAAGGGGCTCAAACTGAACTTAAGGATGTATCCGAAGGCAGAGACGGATATTGCCGTCGCGGCAGCCTCTATTCTGGCCAGAAACGCCTTTGTAGAGGGGCTCAAGGCTTTGAGCGACTCGATAGGAACGCCCTTGCGAAAGGGGGCCTCGGCTTTGGTACAAAACCAAGCCAAAGAGCTGAAACAGATCCACGGAGACGAGCTTTTTCCCTCAATAGCCAAGCTCCATTTTAAGACTTACAAAGAGCTATCTTGACCTTAAAATCTTTTGAATGAGAAAGATACATCCCGCTAACATACCGGCATAAAACAGCATAATAACTCCCTTGGTTAAAGCCCCTGGGGGCCTATTTTGATAAATTATTTTAACATATAGCGAATATCCTTTAAAGATTTAACCTTTTTTGTTAGCTAAAAAGGGATAGTACCCAAAAAAATGGATAGTATGGCTCGTTACCTATTGATCTCGGCTACAAGCAGCATCGGAACCGAAGTCGCAAAAAGACTGCACCAAAAAGGTCATGAACTTTTTCTCACCTCGAGAAGCGAAGAAAAAATAGCCCCTCTTTTGGAGCTGACGCATGCACCGTACGCCATAATCGATCCTGCTAATTTTGATGGGGTGCTCAAGGTGGCACAAGAGGCAAAGGCAAAAATGGGAGGCTTGGACGGGGCGGTGAATTTTTCGGGTTCTTTGCTTTTAAAAGGGGCCCACTCCACAACGTTGGAGGAGTACCAAAAAACAATAGAAGCATCGCTCACAAGTGCTTTTGCCCTTGTTAGAGCCGCTTGCACTGTTATGGATCAGGGGGGAAGTATTGTGCTTTTATCCTCAGCGGCAAGTCTTGAGGGCCTCCCTTTCCATGAGGCGATTGCGGCTGCCAAAGGGGGGATAAATGCGCTTACTTTATCCTCAGCTGCAACCTATGCCGCAAAAAAGATCCGCGTAAATGCGGTAGCCCCTGGGCTCACACGCACCAGCATGACAGAACATCTTTTTAAGAATAGTGAATCACTGCATATCTCTGAAAAAATGCACCCTATTGGTCGTTTAGGGGAGCCCAAAGATATTGCGGCTGCAGTAGAATTTTTCCTTGATCCCCAAAATGATTGGGTAACAGGGCAAATTTTAGCGATTGACGGTGGACTTAGTCGCATCAAAAAAGGGGGCTAACCCCCTTTTATTCAGAAATTCTTGCACCTAACAACGTGTTTTTTTGTTTCCGAGCTTAGTTCGCATATCTGGATTGGTGATAAATGGGTCTACGGCATCTAAAAATTGACGATTTTTTTCCAGCTCCATCCCGATATAACGGAAACAAAGGTCATTTACTTGACAGGCGTTGAGCATAAAATTAAAATCATTTCTTTTTTTGATGTCGATATGGGCTATAGAAAGTTTATTTGCTTGGATCGCATCCAGCAGAAAATCCTCATCATTTAGGTTACAAGAGCCCACATCGAGAAGATAGTTATGGTTGTGCCCAATTGCGGCTAAAGCTATAGATGGGGTTCTAATCCAGCTTTTGTTGAGCTCCTGATAAAAACGGGGAAAAACTGAAACAATATTTCTTATAACGGGCTCTTTATCCGGAAAAAGGGTACCTAATCGAGGGTTTATATCCCAAAGAATTCTGAAGAATTCACTTGAAAAATCAAAATCCTGCCGAGAAAAAAGTTCATCCAGAAAACGATTTAAGTGCGAGCTATACGTCACAGGGTATAGATCATAGACCTCGTGAACTTGATGAATCGAGTATAAAATAGCGATTTTAAATCGACTCAAAGGCATAGATTGCAAACGTTGTGGTGTAATCTTCTCCCCGTCTTTTAAACCAAAGAGAGCCATTAATTCAGCCTTCGATGATTGAGCACCTAGATCACGTAAATTCAGTTGTTGAGAAAAAAGTTGACGTAAAACGAATTCTGGATCGGTTTTTAAACTAAAGTCGAGAGTTTCCCAATTTTGCCAAGATAGCTGTCCATGCCTAATTGCTTCAATGACAGTGAGAGGGTCGGATTGGAGCCATGGAGCAAGCGTTTTGAAATCGCCCCCCCTTTTCAAAAAGCTTTTTGCCATCGTCCGTTCCCATTCAATCCCTCTAGGCAATTTGCGCTCTTGGGAATCTTTTGCCTGCAATGTGTCTTGAAAAATCTGATACGTTCTTTTTGAGGAAAGTGCAAAGTTGGGCAACGTACCCCCTTTTACCGTAGAAGCCAATCCTGGGGAAGGGTGGTCTATTCTATCCATTATGTGAAGAAGGGCGTCATCAGGCAACAAATCAAATAAACACGGCGAGGGTAAGGCAGTTATAGGGGCTGTCATAACGATCTCTAAATTGTAAAATTACAAATATTATAGTCCGCCAATAGATAATTGACAAGAAACCAAAAAAATAATTGTCATTGTTTTTAGGGTAAAGGGGGGAAAAACGGAGGGAGAGGGATTCGAACCCCCGGAAGGTTGCCCTTCAACGGTTTTCAAGACCGCCGCAATCGACCGCTCTGCCATCCCTCCATTAGGACTGGTAGTTTTAGCGGGAAACTATGTACAAGAGTGTATCATTCTAAGTCCCTTTTTATCAACATGTTTTATCTTATAACTCTCTGTTTATTCCCCTTAGGCTCCTAAGTTTTGTCTAAAAAAATCTGGGTGCATCCCCTTTTTTCCCTAACTCCATCAAATTCAACCAATAAAAATAAATATTTTTATTTATTTAACGGGAGGTTATAGATAAGATATGAGTGCACCTATTGATAGAAGAGGCCGCCCCTCCCCTCAAGAACCCCATTTTTCCAAAACGAAAGAGGCTAAATCTTTTGACCCAACTACCCATCTGCTTGCAAGTATCAGGGATTCTTCAGTCGGCACAATGTCAAAAAAAGAGCTCCTCACCTATAAAAATGCTCTTAAACGCATTTTAGAGGATCTTAGGGGGAAACAGACCCACTTGCCTTTAGAGCAACAAATCAAAATACTTAACCAATTGATCCAATCAAAAGCGATTGTTTTAAAACTGAATGGCCAACAGGTGGAGGATTTGATGAAATCGCCCTTCAAAAATTTTTCTTTAGAGACACAAGAGGCGGTTTTACACGCCACTTTTTTCTATGACGCGTACGATCAAACGCTCAACATGGAATCGTACTCTTTAGAAAATCTGCACCATACCCTACATAAACCAGTTCTAGTCGATTGGAAAATAAAAGAGGAGAACGCCTCTTTTCATCGTATAGCTGTAGCAATAAAAGCAAGTGCTAGCTCTCCTACTAATCCGAGCTCGATAGAAATTAAAGGAACAGGTTAACATCTATGGAAATCAACCCCAATCTCCCTCAACCACCCGAAAAGTACCCTCCAGAGGGGCAAAATCGCTTTCAACTACTTTCAAAGGAATCTGTTATTACGAAACTTTCGTCGAAAGGTTCTCAAGTTTCTTTAGGTATTTTACAAAAAAACAACATACCCAACCCCCACCTTAAAGAGGGCTTTAAGCACGAACAAAGGGCCCTTGAAAGGGAAAATTCTATGCCTAAACACCCCTCAAACACGCACCCCAGCCCTCCTATGTCTTTAAAGGAAGAGGAGGAGTTCAAAAAGCAGGTGCAAGAGGTGTTGAAAGATATTTTCGGAAATGAGGTACACACTCAAGAACCTGCAGCGCTAAAAAAAGAGCAAGAGGAGCCCTATTTTCAGGTCAACCCCCTCCCCTTCGGTCAAAATGAAATCGATCTGATTAATGAGGTGCTTTACAGGGTTCAAAAAGGGTTTTTAGCGCTTCAAATCAATGAACACGAAATATTTTCTCAAGAGATGCTTTTAAATCTTTTAAAGCAAATACCCAATCCGGTCGATAGGCTCGAGCTTCTCTCAAACTCTTTAATCTCCTCGTTTGCCCATATGGCTGTTAATCCCGATGGGGAAGAAAACGTGATCCATGTTCTAGATCTTGCAAGTCCGCCCCAAAAAGTATTGAGCGACTTACCCCATCTGTGCATTGTAAAATGGCACGTGTACCAAAATGGTGTTAGCATTGAAAAAGAATCGGAATATGTTCTTGTGACACCCGTCAAAAAAGAGCCGGCTGACATGCCTATCCCTCTTTACCACTATTGTGAAACTATCGACTTTAGAGAGGGTCAGGAGTCTCACAATATCCAAATCGAGGCCTCAAATAAAGCCTTCGATCCTGTGCGACACAGATTGATCTGGGGTTGATTTTAAAGGTTTCAAGAGAAGCTTTTTTTAAAATTGTCGAAGGAAACGGGCATCAGATTCCCAAAGCATCCGAATGTCTGGGATGTTATGATAAAGCATCAAGGTGCGGTCAACTCCCATGCCAAATGCCCAGCCTGTGTAAATTTCAGGATCATGACCACCCGCTTGAATCACATTTGGATGGATCATCCCTGCACCTGCAACTTCAAGCCAACCGGTATGCTTGCAAATAGGACACCCTTTTTGCCCACAGCGGATACAGCTGATATCAATTTCTACACTGGGTTCAGTAAATGGGAAGTAGCTTTTTCTACATCTTAAAACCACATTATCCCCAAATAATCGGCGATAAAACAACTTTAATAGAGAGTGCAAATCTGCCAAACTCACCCCTTTTCCTAAATGGAAGGCGTCAATTTGACTGAATTGTTGATGGGATCTAGATGTCACCTCTTCGTTCCGAAATACCCTTCCGGCACAAAAAAGGGCCATCGGAGGTTGGCTTCGACGCATCATAGGGACTTGAAAAGTTGTCGTATGGGTTCTCAAAAGCATGCTGTCATTAAGATAAAAAGTATCCTGCATGTCTTTAGCCGGATGGTCTGCCGGAAAATTTAAAAGATCAAAATTGACCTCTTCTGCCTCAATCTCATTCGAATGGACCTCTTTAAGACCCAACGAGCGGAGAATATCGGTCATTTTCTCGATCAAATCGAGCACTGGATGGCTATGCGCTCTTGGGCGGAACCTACCAGGAAGGGTAACGTCAAACTTTTCTTTTTCCATACTTAAAGAAAGAAGACGCTCTTCTACATCTCGTTTTTTGGTTTCAAGCTCCTGGGTAAGCTCTTCTTTGAAAAGATTGATCTCTTTTCCGAGCTGGGGAATTTTCTCTTTAGGAGCAGAACGTAAGGTTCCCATCAGATCCTGGATAACCCCTTTTTTCCCAAAATAACAAACCCTTATCTCTTCTAACCCCTCCAAGCTTTCGGCTTGGTGAAGTCTTTTGTGAAACTCTTTTTTTAAAGAGTGAAGATCAAAGGGTTTGTCAGTCATCATAGGAAAAAATTTCCGTTCGTTAAAAACAACTCGAGTTTAAGCTACTAGCGCAGCTTTAGCTTGCAGTGCGATCTGTTGGAACGCCTGTGGATCCTCAACAGCGAGGAAAGCCAATACTTTTCTGTCTAAATCGATGGAAGCTTTCTTCAGTCCATGGATGAACGCAGAGTAGGAAAGACCGGCATAAAGACGGGCTGCTACATTGATACGTACAATCCAAAGGCGGCGGAAAGATCTTTTCTTGATCAAGCGGTGGTGGTAAGCGTAATACATCGCTTTCATGCGTGCATTTTTCGCGTTTCTGTAGTGGTTCTTACGATCACCGAAGTAACCCTTACAAGCTTTTAACAAGCGTTTTTTACGTCTACGGCTGTAGACAGCATTCGTTGCTCTCATTGGTACCCTCCTACACGCACATCAATTTTTTGTATGTCTTCAATTGACCTTTATCCACCAATGCAGGTGTCGCTAAAGATCTCTTGCGTTTAGAGGACTTCTTAGTAAGAATGTGTCTTCTACCTGGTCTGGTGCGCTTCAATTTACCGGTAGCGGTCAATTTGAAACGCTTGGCATATGCCTTCCTAGTTTTCATTTTTGGCACGGTCGTCTCCTTTTGTTTGTTTTGCGGGCGCAAGCACTAGGCATAAGCTCCTACCCGTCATTTTCGGCGGTATTTCTACCGTTGCGAAATCTTTTAATTCATCGACAAAGCGCTGCATAGCGGCTTCACCGATTTCTGTATGCGCCATTTCACGGCCACGGAACATACAGGTAACTTTGACTTTGTTCCCCTCTGACAAAAATTCTTTTGCATGAGAGACTTTGATCATGATGTCATTGTCAGCAATACCGGGGCGCAATTTCAGCTCTTTGACTTTTATCTGCGCTTTCCGATTCTTTTTTTCTTGCTTCTCTTTTGAATAGCGGAATTTACCGTAGTTCATGATCTTGCATACAGGGGGCTGCGCTTGGGGGGCGATCTCAACTAGATCGAGCCCTTTCTCCTGCGCCTGACGTCTAGCATCGTAGGTCGGTACAATTCCGAGCTGCTCGCCGTGTTCATCAATCAAGCGGACTTGTGAAACGCGGATTTGCTCGTTTATTCTTGATTCTCTAGATTCCAGGTGAACTTCTCCTCTGCATGGATTGCAATCAGTAATTCTAACGGGCCCATAATTGATCCGGTCAAACATCCACTAGGGTGGCGCTCCACATAGGGCCCCTCAAAGGTAGCACCAAACGGATCTTGAACCATCCAGGAAACTCTCCCTCTATCGCTATCGGTGAAATTTCCACGGATTCCGAGAATTTTAGTCCATTTTTCAATCAAACGCAAGCATGAAGTCATCGCCTCTCGAACATTCTGATTTTCAACAAGATAAAAAAAGCGGTCTTGGGTGCGCTGGTTGAGCCCTTTCCATCCAAAAAAAGGGTCTTGTTCCGTTAGTGTATTCTCTTCAACCCAATGAACGGGTTTTAAAAAACCTAGGTGCTTTACCTTTTTAAACGTATCTTTTGATAAAGCGCCCACATCAATCCACTCAAAACCCTCTTTTTCAAGGAATTTTTCGAAAAATTCTCTCCACCTTTTTTTGAGGATTATCCCTTTGCGGTTCCACAAAAACTCCTGCTGGTACCAATCCCCAAAAGCACCTAACCCCGCAAGGTGAAAATTCTGTTGAGACGCAACCCCTTTTCTTTTTCCAAAAAATCGCACCCCTCCCCGATCCAAAAGCTCCATTTTATCGATGGAAAATTCCCCTAGATTTTCCCAAGAGGGCTCTTTATCTTTTGAAATAAACATGCTGTCTTCGATCTGAACAAGACAAACCTGGTTCTCTAAAATCTCTTCAAGTTTTTTTTTGAGCCTTTTTTTCCCCTTATGCTCTAAAAACGCCTCGGCATTCTTTTTTTCCATAGTAAAGGTGGAAATCTTGTCGCTTTGGCAAAAACGGATCATGTGCTCTTTGAGTGGCTCGAAATATCCCTCCCCGAGAAGAAATGGGGCGTAGACATCTGCATAAAATCCGTAGGGGCACCCCCCTGCATGGGGAATGAGCGCCTTAGCCCCCACCATCAGCTCAATCGATGCGGCGAGTAGCTGCCCTAGAAAATGGTCTTGTTTGGTGTACATAAAAGAGATAGAGGATAGCATACCCAAGGATTATGAGGATAGAGCTATACCTCGCTTACATAGAGAATACCTTTTCGGATTTTTTTCCCCAAACCGCTAGTCTATTATTTTTTTTAATTTTTCGAGGATCGGCTCCTGTATGTCTTTCGTTTTCACTTCCAAAATTTGTTTACGCATCGCTTGCACCTGTGAACGTAAACTCTCGGGCAGATTTTCTATAGCCAAAAGGTCTTGCATCGCCCATAAAGACTCCTTTAACAACCCTTTTTTACAGCAGATTTCTGCGTAAATTGCCAAAATTCCATAGTCCTCTATCCAGTGGTCTGTAAGCTGGAAATTTCCCCTCTTTGGCAGCAGTAGCGCCTTTGTGGCCAAATCGTATCCCTCATCCAGCCGATTTTGATTCAATAAAATATGCAAAATGTAGAATAACGGCTCGATTCGGGTGGGTAAAAACGCATAAGCTTCCATGAAGCTGGATAAGATCAGATTCTCATCCATATGCAACTGCTGGTACAGCCTTGCGATCCCATAGAGGGACAAAAACACCTCATCGGGATCCCCCTCATGGGGATAAAGAGCTCTTTGTTTGAACCAACTGAGCGCCTCCTCCCATCTTCTCCCCGTTTCACAGGTTGTGGCAAGATAGTAGAGGTATCTGCGATTTTGTGGCTCTTTGACAAGACCCGACTTGAGCACCTGAATATCTTTTTCAATCCTGAGAGGATCTTGAGATCTGGCTCCCCCCCCAAGATAATTGTAAGAAATTTTCTTTAATACATCCCCGCTTGTAGGGAAGTCGCAACATATATATTCATGCAGTACTCCCAACCATTTCCAGGGTAATTTGGCATTCACCAGGCGGGGTATAAGCCACTGCTGCTGGGCCGTTTTATTGAAAATTCCGTAAAAATCGAGTTTGAGCTCAGGAAGTTCAAACCCCTCCTCAAATGTGAGGGTATCATCGGCATCCATGAAGAGGATATAGTCCCCTTTGGATTTGGCAAGGTCTAACGCCTCTTGCCGGTTATGGGCAAAATCGACCCAAGGTCTTTGGTGCAACTCCCCGGGCTTATCTTTGAAAAATTTTTGGATCACTTCGATTGTTTTATCGGTGGAGCCCGTATCGACAATCACCCAGTAGTCGATAAACTCTTTGACCGATCCAAGAGATCTTTCCATCACTTTTTCTTCATTCTTTACAATCATATTCAGAACAATTTTTTTTCTTTCAGTCGATTCTAGTGAAAATAAGATCCCTATTAATAGAAACAATTGAGCTAAATTTTTCATGTTTTGTCCTGAAAAATGATTTTGGATCATGGTACAAAAAAACTTTTTTTAAATCAGTGTTTTCCCTTTATGATGAAAGAATGGGCTTAAACGAAGAAACACCCCGATATACCCCTACCCTTTTTTCCTCTTATCCTGAGTTTAAAGGGCAAGTTTTTTATCCAGGTAATTTAGAAAAAAACCGAGAACTTTTTGCGTCTGAAAATCTGAAAAAAAGTATCGAGGATGGGGCAAAGCAGATGGGATTTTCTCGATTGATCAAACTCCAGCTTTCCCATTCCACAACTGTCTACCACCTTAAAAATTTTGACTTCGATCCTACCCAAACTTTCCCCGCAGATAGTATTATTGTAGACATTCCTCAAGTAGCGATCGCACTCACCCATGCCGACTGTCAGGCAACTCTCATTTATGACCGTCGACAAAAAAGGTTTGCCGCGGTACATGCAGGCTGGAGGGGTCTTTTTGGAAATATCTACATAAAAACAATAGAAAAAATGTGTTCGCTCGGTTCTAAAAGCACCGACCTCTTAGCTTTTCTCGGACCAAGCCTAGGCCTCAAACACGCCGCCTTTGAGAACTATAGAAACGAGATCCCGAAAGTCTATCACCAAAAAAAGGTCTTTCCCCACCATTTTGACTTGAAAGCAATGGCAAAAGAGCAGTTTCTTTCGCAAGGTCTTTTAGAGAGTAATATCGAAATATCCCCTTTATGCACCGCTGAAAACAACGATTTTTGCTCCTATCGACGAGCCAAAAAACAAAACGGATCCATGAGTGCACGAAACTTCACTATTTGTGGATTGGATTTTCTATCCTCCCCGGTAACTTAAAGGCGAGTTTATTTTTAAAATTTCTGGGGTTATTTGAATCGATGGAGGAACCTAGACAACCTTCAAATCTTTAAAGATCTTGAAAAGAACTTTTTGCATTATACCCAGAATAATCTTAAACTGGATATATGATCATTAAGAGCAACACCCCCACCCGATTTCTAGAGGCAATCCAGCCCCCTGTCGACCAAGAGCCCCCTAGCAGGGTTAACGCAGAGCAAACCCAAGTTGTTGATAACGATGTCGGTTTGGATACAACCTATCTTCATGAGGAGTATGATCCTCTTTGTTCCCCCTTGCACAACGATTTTCAAGAGAGTTTTTCCCGTTTGACTAATGGGATACAAAAAAAACACCATTGGAAAATTTTAAAAATCGCACAACTTTTTCCAAGAGACCAGCTATCGACGATTTCACAAATCACAGCCCCTTTTCTAAAAGATGTAAAAGATGGAGCCCAAAGGTCGAAAATCCTTTCCATGCTTTCGAAAATATCTGTTTCAGATCAGATCCCTTTTATTCTCGATATCAAACCCTTTCTAGAACAGCTGAAAAGCTTTCAAGACAAGTGCCACTTGATCGCCGGCGTTGAACGTCTCCCCCCCGACAAGCGGCGCATTTTCCTTAAGCAGGCTTTCCCATTCACTTCGGGAAAAGACAGCTCCATTTTACAAGTGGAACTGATTGATAAACTGCAGGAGTTTAAAACAGACGTAAATGAAGAGGTTCTTACTTTAGCAAAACATCTGATGCATAGCGATATGGATCTAAAGGATCGTATTACTCTTATTCAAGGGGTGCATTTATTACCCCAAGAGCATAGACAACGTTTTTGCGCTACTACTTGCAGTCTTATAAACGAGGTGGACTCTTCGAACCAATCGGATCTACTTCAAGCAATTTTAAACGATAGTTGCCTCAATACACTCAAAAAGTTTGACCATCTTTCCTTTTTCAAAGAGCACATCCAAACAACAGAAAAAGGGAAGTTTTATCTTCTACTGCTCAAAGCTCCCGCAGATAAACTGGAGGCTATATGCTCCATCCTCACCCCATTTTTTCATATTGAGGGGGCTTTGGATCCTGTGTATTTTATCAAGATGCTTTTGCAATACAAAACTTTAGATTTGCAAGCTTTTTGCCAATGGCTACAACCACGTAGCCAACCCCAAACCCTAGTGGAAATAAGCTCTTATCTAAACAACATACGCCCCCGTTTTATGGAAGGGGTGGACTACCTTTTAAAAATCGATGAGCACCCCTTATTCGGCCAGCTGCATCTCTCTTTTTTTCAGGATTACCTTAATGAACATGAGCAGAATCTCGAAGATGTGCTTGAAGTTGCCTATTTCATTTTGGACCAACACGTGAGCCTGGGGATTGATGAGGAGAGCCCATTATTCTCGAAAGCGCTACAAATCACACAGCTTAATGAGATTACCCAACAAAACGTTCTTAACCCCTATAGAATTTACAGCGAGCACCAACAGCTTGCAAAAGCACCCCCTTTCATCCCCCCGATCCCTATTGCCGGGTCAAAAGACAAGATTTTTTTTCTCCCGAGCGAGGGGCTTGAAAAAATGCGACAAACACTCGTTAGCTCTGCCCAATTACCCAGTACGATTGCTCCAAGCTATTTTACCGATAAAGTGGGAATTTTGGCGACAAGGTTAGATGAGCTTTCTTCAAAAGACAAACAGTCCCTTCTTGACGAAATCCATACGCTGACAGGACTTAACTTTTCCCAGCTTAAGGCGAATCTTACAGATCCTTTTTTTGAGCTAACTCTCTCGACCTCGAAAAAAAATCAGCATCAAGTCCCCTCCTATGTTGTCAAATTGTTTCAAATCATCCTTTGGCTAGAAACGCTGGAACGGGAATCAAGCTCACCAGGGGCGCTATCTATGTTTGATCGGGCTTTGATGGAGATTTCGGCTTGTATAAATAACTGTTCTGAAGGGAAAAAATTTGGTATTTCGCAAGCCTACCGATATTTGCCCCAACAGTTCCAAAAAAGGCATAAAGGGGAATTTCTAGAAGCGCCTTTGGATAATTTTCTGGAAGCGTGCTTATCTCCGTATTTTGAAAAAGGGTTGGAAAATCATAATTGGATCAAAGAGCTATTGAGACCTAAAGTATTTCACAAAGTCTCCGAGCTCCCTCATCATGTCCTTTATGTGAAAAACCGTATCGCCCGTTTCCTTGGTTTATCACATACAGTACAATTCGATCCCTTTACCGGGGTATTGATCAAAAAGATCTTGCAGTACACCCCCCAAGAGCTTTTGAAGAGGTTTTTTTCGCAATTTTCCACTGAAGATCTGCTCCATACCCTTGTGCAAGGGTATAAAGGTCTTGATGCAAAAGAGAAAAACGCCCTTTTTCATGCCCTGAACGGGCTGTCCGCCGGTAAAGAGCTCCGCGAATTTTGGGATGAAGAAAACGACTGGAGCCTCACTGAAAAAGGGGCTTTACAGATCCTTTTAGCCTCCAAACTTTTTAGCTGTCCTTAAGTACTATCGGGCCTAAAATACCCCCTTTTTTTTAGTTAAGATTTTCTATCATATAAAAAAAAAGCCCTAAGGGGGTAAATAAAAAATATGCAAACCTCTTACCCCCCCTTTTTTATTTTTACAGGTGGCCCAGGCGTCGGTAAATCAACGACCTTGGAGGCTCTAAAAAAAAGGGGGTATCAAACCTTCCCCGAATCTGCCCGTTCCTTAATGCGAGGAGCCAATAGGGGACTACATGATGCCCACCCCAAAAAAAACCTATTGGCCTTTCGGGATAGAATTCTGGAAAAAGATATAGAATTTTACAAAAAAGCGCAGCTTGAACCCCAAAAAATTGCTTTTTTTGATCGGGCGATAATAGATATTATAGCGTTCGACATCTATCGCAAAACTCCCCACTCTCAAAAAATAGAGGATCTCGCTACAAAGCTTGTCTACAATAATAAAGTCTTTTTTTTCCCCCCATGGGAAGAGATTTTTTCTACAGACCCCGAAAGGGAAGAGACCTTTGAGGAGTCTATCCTCGCCTCTAATCATGTAAAAAACATCTACTATAAATTCGGCTACGAACTTCTTGAAGTTCCAAAAGGGAGTGTAGACTCTAGAGCAGATTGGATACTTGATTCTATAAAAGAAATTCTTGATGCAACATGATAAGGAGAACATGGGATGCAGTGGACTCGAACCACTGACCTTTACGATGTCAACGTAACGCTCTAACCAACTGAGCTAGCACCCCAAAAGATGGGTCATCATGATACTCGCTCCCCCAATTTTTATCAAGAAATTAGATTGCAGATAACTCAAAGAGTCGCTTAGGATCAGCAAGTATGATGGTAAAGTTACCCGTTGGGTATTTTATGGATGATTTAAATTCTGTTCCCCCAAAAGAGGATGTCGTAAAAAAAACCATCCAAAAAATGCAAAAAGTTGCCAAGAAGGGGCTCCCTACAGATGCACTGGTGATCCAATTACGCAAAAACGAGAGCCTCACCTCCGAGGAGCGTCAAGAGATAGCCCGAGCAACAAATAGGATGGAGCCCGATCCGTTTCCCGATTTTGATGAACTTGAGAGAGCGGATGTAGCTGAGATTCTTTTTGAGATGCTCCAACTCATCTTAAAAGAGCACCTTTTGGAATTTATCCAAAGACTGGAACTTTTAAGCAGCGAAGTGAAGTGGGCTTTATATCAAGAGATTGAACGGGCAGGGGGGGATCTGGTTCAACTGGTAAAAGCTATGGATATTCAAACGGTGCAAAGCCAAAAAATTCCGATAATCCAAGCTCTGGCCGAGCTGGCTGAACTGGCGATCACTAAAGGGGCACGAAGCCCCTATCTCACTCAAGAGGAGATCGACATGATGGAGCAAGATTTTACGGATTTAGAAGACCTCTAAGTCGCTCTCTAGCCTCTCTTACGATCGCAAACCCACCGGTAATCAATAATAAACCTCTTTTTTCCTCCCCTAAATAGTGTTCTAGATCCAAATCTTGGACTAGACCTATGCTTCTACTTGTAAGCTTTTCTAATTGTTCTTTCAGCTCCTCTTTAGGATACATCCTTAGATTCTTTTTTCCTCCATCCCAAACAAGGATCTTTTCAAAATAGCTATGGTGCTTTTTTACCATCAAAACCAGGTCTTTATCTCGGTACCCGCCCAAAAGCAGGGTGCCCCCTTCTGCATATTTTTCACGACATTTCAAAATCAGAGCCTCAAGCCCCTGAGGGTTGTGAGCTACGTCAAGAATAATCCCCTCTTTGACCTCCTCAAACCTCCCTTTAGGTAGTATGGAGTAGAACTCTTTAAATTCCATACAGAACGGAATGATCCCCTTTTTTCGAAAAAACTCTACCGCTTTGAGGGCGGTATAGGTGTTAGAAGCTTGATAATCTTTTTCATCGGTTTCTGCGACAGCAACATTCGCCTTTCTCTCAAGTGCAAGGGTCACGATTGTTGAGGTTAAAGCTTGCCTGGAAATCACCAAATCTTTAGTGAAAAGCGCCCCCTTTTCTCTAGCAATTTTCTCCAGAGTAGGTCCAAGAATCTGGGTATGATCAAAACCTAAAGAGGTGATCACGGTAAGAAAAGGGTCCACGAGCCGTATCGGATCAAGCCTTGCCCCTATACCCGCCTCCCATACCACAAAATCGACAGAATGGTATTGAAAGTAGTTAAACGCGATAAAAAACGACTGAGAAAAAAAACTCTCCATACTTGGCGCACTTTTAAAAAGCCCCTCCAAATGGTTTTTTTCTATTGGTTTTCGATTGATCTGAATACGTTCCGTAATGCAATCTAGATGCGGGGAGGTGAATAAACCTACCTTATAGCCCGCCTTTTCTAATGCATACGAAATTTTTGTGCTGACAGATCCTTTGCCATTCGTACCTATAACGTGGACAGAGAGAAAGCTAGGCTTTGGCAGGGACATTTGCGAATTTTGAGGGGAAAATATCCTTGACCTCTTTAAGGCCAACTCCACGTTCTCCAAGCTGAGGGATTGTTTGTAATCCATGGTGATCTGTTCCGCCACTTATAATTAGCTTTTTGCTTTTTGCCAAAACTTCGAAATAGACATTGTCATCTCTTGAAAAGACTCCATAATTGACTTCCATACCATCAAAAGGGAGCTCCAATAATTTGCGTACAAGTTTTTTTGGTTTGATCACGTGGGGATGGGCTAAAAAAGCTCTCCCTTTTGCCGCGTGAATGAGCTGAATCCCCTCCAAAGTTGAGGGAAACTCCCCCATCACAAAAGCGGGTTTCCCCTCCCCAAGCAATAGGTCAAAAGCATCGCGCATACTGGAAAAATAGCCCTTTTCTATCAGCTTTGACGCGATGTGGGGGCGGCCTAGGTTTTCCTTATCCTCCCAATCGATTTTATAACCCATGTCCCTAAGCAGTTCGACCATTTTCCGATTACGATCCACCCGACTTGCCTGAGTATGATTTATAAAACGATTGATTGCTGGGGAGTTAACATCAATATCGTATCCAAGAATATGGATAGAGGTCTCTTGGAATACGGTCGATATCTCAATTCCGGTACCAAGAAATACCCCTTTTCTCTCTGCATACTTGATTACATCTTTTGTGTAGGCATCGATTGTGTCGTGATCCGTGATACAAATACCAGGAACCCCTCTCTTCACAGCCTCGTCTATGAGCTCAAAAGGGGTCAGTTGCCCATCGGATGCTGTTGTATGGGTGTGCAAGTCGTAAAACATGGAAGTACTTCTAACTCTAACTCTATTCCTGTTTGTATTTTCACTTCATAACGGACCCGATCTACCAGATCAAGGATATTTTTCGCTGTCGCATCGCTCACATTTTCAAAAAAGTTTGCATGCTTTGAGGAGACGCGCACTCCTCCTATCTGTAAACCCTTCAATCCGCAGGAATCGATGAGCCTCCCCGCAGAGTCACCTACAGGATTTTTAAACATACAACCCGCTGTCGGTAGGGAATAGGGCTGAGTTTTTAATCTGCTAGCCAGTAATGCCTGTCTTTTCTTTTCAGAGTCTCTATCCTGGTCTAAGCGAAATTTCGCCGATACGATGATCTCTTCTTTCGCCAAAAACGGACTTTTTCTATAGCCAAACTCCAGCTCCTGAGCCCCGTAAGTCCGCTTAATCCCCTCATAATCGAGAGTTGTGACCTCTTTCAAAGCCGAAGCGGTCTCTTTTTTAGCGGCACCGGCATTCATTACGATACACCCCCCCACAGTCCCCGGGATGCCG